>DATIOP010000250.1:0-10825 GCA_035472975.1 Gemmatimonadales bacterium | reverse complement strand
CCGGTCGCCCTGCCGTGCAGGTAGTCATACATCCCATCGAAATACTGGGGCTCGAGTCCCAGCGTCTTGGCCGACGCCATGCCTTTGTCGGGCCGGCCGGAAACCAGGAGCTGAACGAAAGCCTCCTTTGTCGGGATGCCGCCGTCGGGTTTCAGTGCGGCGAGCAGGCTGGGGCCGAAGCTCGAACCCTGGGCTTCTTCCCCGTGACAGCGGGCGCAGACCAGCTGGTACTGCTTCCATCCCTCGTAGACCTCGGGAGGCAGGGTATCGGCCGAGGTGTAGCGCGGCTGGTAGGCCACGGTTGCGAGAAAAGTTCGGGGGAGACTTCCGGTCTCCCGCGCATCCGTCGTTCGCTCGTCGGCAACGCAGGCACTGAGCGATGCGAGCAGGCTGAGCGCGGCGCGGCTGGAAAGTGAGATGGCGGGCATATGAATAAGCTCATCGTGAATGGGCGTGAGTTATAGTTCGTAGTGAAATCTAACTTCACGGCTCCTCAGCCCGGATCGGCCGGATGATGACCGTGGACAGCATGGTTGCGACCGGTACCCGGTCCGCACCATCAATGGCAAACACCTCGGCGAGGCAAACGGTAAGCGTACGTCCGGGACGCAGCACCCGGCCACAGGCAAGGAAGGTCGGCGCCTTAGCCGGTGCCATGAGGTTGATTTTGAACTCGACCGCAAGGACATCGGTGTCGGCGGCAGCCAGGCTGAAGGCTGCGTATCCATTGGCGGAGTCTGCGATGCTGGCAACCACCCCAGCGTGGAGATAACCGTTCTGCTGGGCGAACTGCGGCGAGTAGGGCAGACTCAGGTGCACCTCGCCAGGAGCCAGATGGGCTATGCTCACGCCGAGTGTTTGCATCAGCGCCTGGCGACGGAAGCTCTCCTGCACGACCCGAACGAAATCGAGATTGGCCGGGACAAACGAAGCGGACTTATCTGGGCTATTCTGCGGCATGGTCCGGATCGTCTCCCCAATAGTTCGCCAGGTCGGGTTGGGCGGCCACAGCAAAGTCATGGAATTCACGCCCTCGCGCGTCGTCCCGCGCGGCGGCGTCATTCTCACCCTGGGCTCGCCTCAACGCGCCTCGCAAGGCCAGCAACCTGGCATAGCCCAGGATTCTCTCCGGATCATGGAGAAGATCGCATGCTGTCCGGGCATCGAGTGTCGGAATCAACCGTGCCAGAGAGCCCAACAACGCCTCTTCGGTTGAATCAACTTCGATTTGGGCCAGCTCGAGATCGCCGGGCTTGCCGGATCGCAGCAGCCGGGCGATGACCCGGGCAGCTTGCTGGATCCACCGGAGTACCACATCGCGTTGAGCCATACACAAGCGGGTCCCGGTCAGGCTCAGGATCTGGCCGCGAGGACAGCGCGCAACACTGCTTCCGCGAGAGCATGGATCTCGGGGTCGGTGCTGGCTCGCGGTCCCGCGACGTTAAGCCGGGATCCCGGAAGCGGGTCCAGCCATTGGTGAATCATTGCAGCCGCTTCGAGGGGATCGTATTCCGTGAGATTGACAGCAAGGTGGGGCCGGCCGAGGCGAACCGCTTCGAGTTTGGTGAAGGCGGTTCCGCACGTCAGCCGGTGGCGATAGAGAATCAGTGTGGCGTCGCTGTCCTCGATATTTCGGGTGGTCCGCTCGGAATAGTCCGGCGTTTCGGTCTCCCGGAGCCCGGCATAGCGCTCTGGGATTGTGCCATCCTCCGCGATCCGGCCCAACGGCACCCAACCGCCGGTGATGAGCCCAAGCTCGTGTGCCGCGTCGAGAGCTGCCCGGTCTACCCCGGTTTGTGCGCCGGACCAGATCTCACGCACCAGCATTCTCGGGGTACTTCGCGGCCAGGCGAGCGATGGTGTTCAGACCGCGCCATGTCGAAGAGAGCTTCAGGGCCCGTTCCAACACGCCTCCCGAAAACCTGGATTCACTCTGCCGCTTCCGGCAAAGCCAGTACATCTCCCGCCCGTTCACGTGAAAATCGTCAATCTCGG
Source organism: Gemmatimonadales bacterium (assembly GCA_035472975.1). Classification (GTDB taxonomy): domain Bacteria; phylum Gemmatimonadota; class Gemmatimonadetes; order Gemmatimonadales; family GWC2-71-9; genus DATBGE01. Next base: position 8,830 of record DATIOP010000250.1, on the reverse strand, counting down.
TCCTGAATCCGTGGACCACCTTGACGCCCGGCGCTTCGAGCGGGTCGGCAAGTAACCCCACATTGAGAGCATAGGCAGCCTTCAACTGGGCCTTCGCAAATGGCTCGTAGCGCGCGATCGCGCAGACCTCGGCGGTGGTGCGAAGGAAGGTCTTCACCTCGTATCCGAGATCGGCCTCGAGACGCCGCTCGATCTTCCGCTCGAGCAGGCGGGGGTCCCTGGCCGCCGAGCCGAAGATCACGTTGCCGCTCGCGATGAAGGTCTCGACCTCCTCGAAACCCAGCGCCTCGAACGTCCTCCGGAGCTGGTCCATGGTCACCTTGTGGTGGCCGCCGACGTTGATGGCCCGCAGGAACGCCACGTAACGCGGCATCAGCCCACCTGGGTTGAAAACCACCAGGTATTGCCGCTCGGGTCCTTCACCCCTCCTCGGCGATCGGGGTCGCCTGGTTTCTGCTCCGGCGGCTGAACCGCAGCTCCTCCGGCGGCGAGCGCCCGCTGGTAGGTGGCGTCGACGTCGGGAACGTAGACATGCAGCCACGTGGGGAAGGGGGGCCAGGTCCCGCCACCCTCCGCGAGCATCACGACGGTGTCATCGATCCGCAGCTCGACGTGGGCGATCGTCCCGTCAGGCATCTCGAACCGGCGGAGCTCCTTCGCATCCAGGGTCTGCTCGAGAAAATCGATGACCCGCTGCGCTCCCGTCACCATGAGGTAAGGAGAGAGGCTGGGGTAACCATCGGGTTTGAAGTGTTTCAACTGCATCCCTCCACGTACTGCACCTCGGGAAGCCTGCCCGCACGATACCGAGTGACCCGCTGGCTGTCGGTCTCGAAGACGACCTCGAAACCGCTGTCCGCCTCTGTCCGAGGACCAACCGTCACATAGTGCCCCTCGGTGTATTTGTGCGGCGAGACGGTGACCCGCTCCGGATACACCTTCGCAATCTTCGCTTCGTCGTCTCCGACCGCCACCGTGTGGTTGGTCTGAATTCCCGGTCCGGTCACATCGACTCGCGCGATCTTCCCTCCCACCACCATGAACAGCGGACCTTTACCGCTGTCTCCGGCAAGGCGGACCATATGGCACCCGCTCTCCAGGGAGTCGGACTTCTCGAAGGCGCGTCCCGCAGCCTTTTCCGCCTCGGCGATCGTCATGCCTGACTCGATCGGACCGTAGCCGCGAATCCAGACTTTCCATGGTTCCCCGGATTGGTCCCGATGGCAGGCTGCGATGAGGAGCAGAGCGAACAGCTGGTGAATTGATCTAATCATTGGTCGGGTGATGGTCCTGCCCCGAGGCCTGGGCGTTCGCGAACCTGAGTCAGAATTCGTTCGGCGAAGTCGAGACGCTCGTGCAACTCCTGGAGCTGGGCCTCCTGGCTTGCCAGCGCGGCCTGCGCGTCGGTAAGGCGGTTGCCCTGATCTTCCAACTGGTGCCTCAGGTCCTCCAGACCGGCTCGCAGCTGAGGCGCCCCCGCCCGGTGCTTGATGATCTTCACCAGGGCATCGGCCACAATGCCGGTCATGATGATGAGGAACAGGCCACCCATGAAATCCACCGCGACCTCCTCTCAGGTGATTCGGCCAGGCGAGCCGAACCAAAAGTGCCGGGAAACCGATTCTCCGGCAATGACGGGAGGCTAGGACCCCGGTCGGTCCTCGAGATCACAGTGCATAGTGTGGAGCAGACGGTGGACGACCGGTGCAAGCAACACTCCCGCGGTCACGATGAAGACCAGCCCGGAATAAAGGGCGTAGAATCCGGCGAAGAGTTCGCCGCCGGGACTGAGATCGGTCTTGATCGGCCCCATTCCACCCAGCAGCATTGCCGCGTTGAGAAAGGCTTCCCGCAACCGCAATCTCTCGAAGTGCTCGTATCCCCAGATCCCGGCAAGCAGCGAGAGCCCGATGATGAGGCAGGCGATCAGAAGGTTCAGCAGCATGCGGAGCGCGAAGCGATGGGCGCTCAACAGTCGATGAGTTTGGTGCTCGTACAAGAGTTCCTCCTTCTTGGCGACGTCAGGTGCGATCGCGGGTAGCGTCCCAGGCGCAGAAGAGCACCAGGGCACATACCGCCACCGCGGTCACCCCAAGGATTTCGATGGGCGAGGGGTGTCCAGTCAGCACCAGATAGATAGCCGGGCCGGCGGCGACGATGATACAACCCAGCACCGCGAGCCAACCGAAGGGATGACCGAAGTTGACCGTCCAGCCGAACCAGGGAATTCGCTTCGGCACGAAGATCCGGGGATCCTCAGGGCAGCGATAGAACAACGCGGTCCAGTTGGCCGGATCGGCCCAGAGGCGGTCGAGCTGTTCTCTCGTCATTGATCCCTCACCTCTACACCGACGCTCGGGTCAGGCAGATGGGCACGCCAAAATGCCGGACGAGATCGCTGATCCGTCCGTCGCGGTTAACCAGGTCGCACTATTGCTTCTCGCCTTTGCTCTTGCGGCGGATGTCGGTCCGATGGGCCCGCTCGTAGGTTTGCATGTCCTTGAAGCGCCCCTTCGCGTCGCGAACATCGTAGAGCTTCTTCGCGGACGAGGTGCGTTGTGTCGTGCGCCTGCTGGGCATTGCTGTCTCCTTCCTGAAACCGAACGATGGCACAAGAGCAGTACGGCTCACAATATTCTGCGTCCCTTGGCCGACTCGTCAATAAGCCTTTGGAGCCGTTTCAGCCGGGTCTCCTCCTTCTTGGCGCTTACTACCCTGAAGGTCATGAGCCGCTGGTACCCGGGTGGTTGGGCTTGAAAAAAAGCCCAGGCCTTCCGGTTCCCTTCCAGCTTCTTCTGGTGCTCAGGATCGAGTCTCGAGGTATGCCGTTGCTCGTAGGCATAGATCCGGGACTTCTCCTCCGAGCGCTTGGCGAAGGCCGCGCGCCCCGCCTCATGCATGTGTCCCAGGGCGACGAGTTCCCCGACCCGCTCGATGTTGATGGAACTCCAATTACTCCCGGCCCGCCGCCGCGTAAAGCGGATGGTATAGCTCACGTCGTCGATTCGTTTCCGGACTCCATCGATCCATCCGAAACAGAGGGCCTGGTCCACCGATTCGGGCCAGGTGATGCTGGGCTTACCTGAGTCACGCTTGTAGAAGCCGACGAGCAGTTCGGGTGCGGTGGCGTGATGCTTGGCGAGCCAGGCCCTGAAGTGGGCCGGCTCGGCGAAAAACATGGGCTTGGCCGGTGACTTTTTTACCGGCGCGCGAGGCTTACTCGCCACCTTGCGGGGAGCTTCCGGGATCAGCCGGCTGGTCCGGCCACTGAACCTGAAGGGCGCCGGAGGGGCAACGCGCGACCTGGTCGGCCACGACGTTCGCCGACGCGAGCTCAGGCCTCACCCACCGCTTGCGGCGGACATCGAACACTTCGGGCAACCCGCGCACGCAGACCCCGGAGTGGAAACAGCGATTCGGATCGAAGGTGACCGTGATTTCCGGGGTCTCGTAGACCTGGAGTCGTTTTGGCATGACTGCTCTCCTCTAACACGTCTCACATCTCCCTTCTCACTTCTCACTCCTTACTCCTCACTCCTTACTCCTCACTCCTCACTCCTTACTCCTCACTTCCCCCCAGCCGTCGACCCAATCTGGTCCGCGACTGCGCGCGCCAGAGACTCCAACTCGGCATGTTCAGGGTGCCGAACCGGTTTCTTCAGACCGGCCTGGAGCCCGCGGAGACTCTCGATCGCTCGCCGCAGCTTGAGCCGCTCTACCCGCATCGGCGCGGTGGCGCCATAGCCGGCGGCGAGGATGGCCCACATACTGGTCCGCAACGAGTCAACCGAGTTTTTCAGGTCCTCGAGGCCGGCCGGAGCCACTGGCGCACGAGCCAGCCGCGTTTCGACCTCGTTGAGCAGGGCGCCGAGTGCGCTCAATTGCTGGGGCAGCGGTTCCTCTTGGGTCATGCGTCGCTCATTGGGTCAAAGTGGCGGCGGTTATCGGCCCTGCTCCGGGCCGGCCGGGGGAAGCCGCTCTGGTGATTGCTGCTTCGCCAGCATACGCTCGGCGAAATCGGTCCGTTCGGCAAGTTCGGCCAGCTCCTGACGCACCTGCTGCAGTTCCTCTCGCAGCTCAGCCAGGGCGGCCGGATCTGCGCCCCGGCGAGAATCGATCCGTTTGGCCAGGGCCTGGGCCAGCGGCGACAGCACCCAGAATCCGCCGCCGAAGACGAAGAAAATCAGCATGAGGTCACGTACGCCCGAGCTATCCATTGATGAAGCCGGTTGAGGGTGGGGCGCTCCAGCTCCAGAACTGCTTCCCGCGGACGACGCGGAGCACGCTAAACACGCGGAAATAGTACTTCACTTTTCCGCTTCCGCGACTTTCGCGAACATGCGGAGCAAATGTCACTTCACCCTCGGCGTGTTCCGCGTGCTCTGCGTGTTCCGCGATAACGCTGTTTGCTCTGCGGTCGCTCCCGCTCTCCCGCGGTACCGGGAAAATATCCAGGTTCCTCTCAACGCAACTCCTCCCCCTCGGGATCCGGCCATCCCGATGGCATGGGGATCAGTGCTGTCAGCGGGAAAGGAGGCCTCGCTAATGGCCGCACCGCGAGAGCCATCAGGGCGATGGGGTCATCGTCCCCCGCGATACGGTTGCGATTCAGCACGCCGCAGCGGCGACACTTGTGGACCAGGGTCCATTCGCCGTCGGGACGGGATGCGATCGCCAGCGGTTCCATGATGCCGCCACAGTCCGCGGACCGGTCTCCCGGTTCCACATCGAGGTGACGACTCCAGAGACAAATAGGGCAGTGGTTTCGGTAGCGTGTACCGGGAGCGGAACGGGGGACCGAAAAGCTACAATGACCGCAGGTGAAAGGGCGGTCGTGAGACTGAGACGACATGGGAAGAAACCTCGCTCGACCAGGATTCGTGCGCCGGGTTAGCGGCAGAGGACGACACGAAGCCCGCCCGGACAGGGAGCGAGAACACTCAGGCTTTCGGGGCCTTCGACCCCGGAATGGCTAGGGCTCTGCTCCGCGACAGGGCGGGAGCGAGGCAAGGACGTGCAACGACAGAGGCACTCTCAAGCAGAAGTGGACTTCCGGGCGGGCACAAGATCGGGAGGAGGCTGGGAACCGTCAAGGGCTGAAGGGAGATCCACTACCTGAGGGAAACCTTGCGATGCAGCCGGAACAGCAGGAACGCCACCCCGTCATGATCCACGATGCCCTCCGAGGTCATCCCCACCTTTTCCAACACGTGCTGGGATTCCCGGTTCTGCGGAGTGGTCAGCGCGACCAGCGACCTGAGGTCTAGCTCCTCGAACCCGATCGCGACGCATTTCTGCGCGATCTCGGTTGCGAGACCCCGACCCCAGAAAGCCGGGAGAAACCCGTACCCGATCTCGACCTCGTCGCGTCCTTCGATCTGGAGATGGCGGACACAGGCCCGCCCGGTGATCACGCCGGAGTCAGCGTCGCGCAAGATCCAGAGTCCGAATCCGTAACTGGCCCAATGTGCCAGGTTACGCTCCAGATAGGCTTGTGTCCCCGCCTCGTCTCGCGGTCCGCCCAGGTGACCCATCATCACCGGATCCTCGTCCATCATCCGCAGGTCCGGCCAGTGATCGCGCAACAGTCGTTCGGCCCGGAGGCGGGTCGTAGAGAACCGTTCGAGGTTCATCGGCCGATCCACAGAGCCTCTAGATGAGTCGAAGGATCAAATCGAGCTGAACGGCGGCGCCAAAGGGCAATTGGTTGACGCCGGTCGCGGTGCGGGCGTGCCGTCCCGCCTGGCCCAGCAAATCGACCAGGAGGTCCGATGCCCCGTCGATGACTTCCGGTTGGGCGATGAAGGTTGGTGCCGAGCGGACGAAGCCATGCAGTCGCTCCACCGAGACGATGCGGTCGAGGTCACCGATATCCTGCTTGACGATAGCCAGAAGATCGAGCATCGCGTCCCGTGCCGCGAGCTTCGCTCTGGCGACATCGACCTCGCTGCCCACCTCGCCCCGCAGCGCACTGACCTTGCCGGAAACGAAGAGCAGGTCGCCCGAGCGCTTGGTGCCGAGGTAATTGGCGACCGGAGGCTTCGGTGCGGGTAAGGCCAGGCCCAGCGCCGTCAGCCGAGCCTCAACTCGACCGCCGCTAGAACTCATGCATCAAAGCCGGGAGATAGTTCCGTCTCGAGGGGTCGGCGCGGACCGCGGCAAATAGGAGGAACCCTGCTCCGAACAGCGTGAACCCCGGGGTACCAAGCAGCACCGGCGCGAGTGCGAGTGCCAGCGCCAATCAGCGCAGACCCTCAACCGAACAATCTCTGATCCTGCCGTCGATGATCCGGCGCCCGTGATTAAAGCACCCGGTGATGGCGGCCTGCTCCGTGGCGTAGGTGAGGGGTCCAGTGAACACCCTCAATCCGTACGAGCCGCAGATGGACAGGTCGAGGGTCCATCGCCCCGAGCCGCGGATCTGAAACGTCCGGGGCGTAATGGTAAAGCCCTTGTAACTTGCGGGCACGAAGTCAGGTCCTAGAATGCCGGTACCACTAGAATGCCGGTAGCACTGGAGCCAGTTGGTAGACGTACTTTTCCGAGCGCTTGAGTCCGCTCAGACGCCCCTCCTTGGTCAGCCGATCCTGGGCGAAGAACAGCACGGCCCTGACTTTGTTCCCGTGGGCCAGGATCTCTTCCTCGGTACAACCGGACCCGGAAACGAGCGCGTCCAGCAATTTCGCGTAGCGATTGCTGTTCTTGATCGCCAGGTCGGGTCCCGAGATCACATAGCAGAGACGGTCGAACGAACTCTCCCACTGCACGTCGAGCAGCCCGCATGAGGGGGCGGCACCAGTGGCGGGAGGAAATGCGGTCGCGCGCTTACGCTTCTGTTCCTGGATTGTGGCTGTCATTATTGATCCCTGCACGGATGGCCCGGCGAAAAGGGGAAAGTGGGGGGGCCCGGGCGACCCAAGAAATGTAACCTGACGCCGCCCTCGTATTCAGGGTCCGTTTGAGATCATCGGTTGCCAATCAGGCTGCACCAGGTTATCATTAAGGCGCGATCGATGCGCCAGTTGCGCGGACAAGTTCCGAGTAGACGTAAGGGGCCCAGACTTGCTGAGGCCCCTTTTCTCTTGCGATGATCGCACACAGCGGCTGGGGGAGTCCCCATCGTTGCGGGAACACCCCCTCTCGTGAGGGTATGTCACGAGGAATGGAGTCGATGCTTGCTGCGAAAGCGAGACACCGACTCGAATACCAAGGAGTTAGTATGCGTACTACTGGAACGGTCAAATGGTTCAACGATGCCAAGGGCTTCGGCTTCATCACGCCGGAAGGCGGCGCCAAGGACTGCTTCGTCCATCATTCCGCCATCACCGGGGAGGGATTCAAGTCTCTCGCCGAGGGTGACCGGGTGGAGTTCGAAGTCGTTCAGGGCCCGAAGGGTCCGGCGGCCGAGAAGGTAAGCCGGATCGGCGCGGCTAGCTAAGAGCCTGGACCGCAGCAATTCCAGTTTCAGCCGGTCCGCCTTCGGGTGGGCCGGCTGAGTCTTTTTGAAGGGGTGGCGCGTCTGGGAGCCGATTGGGCTCGTGGCCAGCCGCGGGCGGTCAGGTCCACGGTTCCGCGTTGAGATAATCGGACACCTTCGCTCTCGAGCCTGAGTCGCTGAGTGATCCCCGTCCCGCCCGGAATGCTGATGCCCCCGCGTGCGTTTATCACCCGATGCCAGGGCACCGCGGTCGCATCCGGCAGGGCTGCCATCGCATAGCCCACCTGTCGAGCACCGCAGCCTACCAGCTCCGCGATCCTGCCGTAGGTGGAGACCCGGCCCCTGGGGATGCGGCGGATTACGGCGTAGATGCGACTATAGAGTGAATCAGTTCGCGGCATCGGCTTTGTCTCACTAAAACAATCATTCAACACGAAGGCACAAAGGGCACAAAGGGTTCAGATTCGGTCGGGTTTCATCATGTGCACGGAAACCTTTGTGATCTTCGTGTCTTTGTGTTTAAGAGTTTTGGTCTGATGGCTGATGGCTGACGGCTACGCCAGCACCTTCGCATACCGCCGCCCCGTCCATTCCCACCCCAGCCGTTCGTAGAACGCGTGGGCTCCCTTGCGATGATTCGCCGTCGCGACCACGATCCGCGGACAATCATGCTTTCGGGCGTAGCCCTCCGCGATCTCGAGTAGCTCGCGGCCCACGCCTTTACCTCTGATCCCCTCGGCAACGACAAGCGTGGAGACATAAGCAGTGTCCTCCGAGCGAGTCAGCCCGGGTCCTACCTGCACCGAAACCAGCCCACCCACCTCACCAGCGACCACGGAGACGAAGACCTCCCCGCGTCCTTCGCTGCGTATACGGCGGAGCCGTTCGGGGACCTCCGCCTCTGTGGTGGGATAGCCGAGCTGGTCGAGCAACTGGGCGATGGCTGGGGAATCGGTAGGTTCAGCGGTGCGGATCATGGTCGCCGCGGGGATTTCAGATTTCAGATTTAAGATCTCAGATTGAAATCGAAAATTGCCAATGGAAAATCTGCAGTTCGAAATCTGTAATCTGAAATCTTAAGTCTGAAATCTTAAATCCGAAATCCCCTATCAGCCTACTGAACCGGTGTGGCGACGAAGACCAGCGTCTTGCCGGAGCTTTTCTCGAAGACCCTTCCAGTGATCTGTCCTGTCTCGTTGATGTCCTGAGCGGAAACCAGACTGTCGGCGAAACCCGGCACGACCAGATCGCTCAACTTCATCAGTTTCCCTTCCTGCCAGAGGAAGGCGCGGTTTACGCCGGTCGCACTGGTGGAGAAACCCACGACCTGTCCGCGAGAGTTGATCCCCAGCGCCTGGCTCGTGGCATCTCCTGGAAGCGTCTTGAGATCCC
>DATIOP010000249.1:0-3404 GCA_035472975.1 Gemmatimonadales bacterium | reverse complement strand
GGGTTAGTCTACCTCCTGGGCCCGCTTTCGCAACGACACCACCCGGCTGAGGGCACATGGATCTGACCCCGGTTCAGAAGCGGCTTCCCTTCGCGATTGCCCTGGTCTTCTTTATTCTCGCCTATCAGCGTCCGGAACATCGCAACGTCTGGTTCAGCATCGCCTGCGCTTTTCTCGTGATCGGCCTGATCCGGAGCAAGAGGGCTGGGGAGTAGAGAGAGCGGACGTCGTCCCCGTAACTGATCAATCGGACTCCAATGGCCAAGGTCGCTGCCGGCCTGCTCCTCTTCCGCCGAGGATCGCTGGGCCCCGAGGTATTGCTGGTCCATATGGGCGGTCCCTTCTGGGCCCGCAAGGACTTGGGCGCCTGGTCCATCCCCAAGGGCGAGGTGGTTCCCGGAGAGGAGCTGCTTGCCGGAGCACAGCGGGAGTTTCGCGAAGAGACCGGCATGGATCCAGTCGGGACCCCGTTCGCGCTCGGTCAGGTGAAGCAATCGGGAGGCAAGGTGGTCCACGCCTGGGCGCTCGAGGGCGACTTCGATCCGGCATCGCTCACAAGCAACACTTACTCGGTCGAATTCCCCAAGGGCTCCGGTCAGTTTCGCGATTATCCCGAGGTGGACCGCGCTGAGTGGTTCACTTTTGCAGAGGCGCGGAGGCGGCTCATCGCTGCCCAGGTTCCGCTCCTGGACGTGTTGGAGGCGGCGCCGCAATTTCGCGCAGCCGTTGGCCAATGAGCTGAAGCTTCACCCTTCCGCGTCGGAATCTCCCTCCGGCATCTCTCATCCTGGGACGGGGCATCGTCCCTGACGGTCATTCCTCAGCACCGCTCGGCGCTTTGGCGGGAACGCTCTTGGCCTTCCGCGACCAGGGTCCGGATTCCGCCATCTTACCCTGCCTTCCACATGGCTTGAGGAACCCGGTACCGGGCTCCACCTTATTCTGCCTCGACCTTCCCACGACATGGTTGCAACTCTCATCAGGAGGGATCCGATGCCCAAGCAGCCAGGCGGCCAACTCCGCTGACAGAGTTGGCCGCTGCTCCCACCCGAGCCAGACAGATCTACCTACCAATGCGAGTGGTTCAGGAGTTCCGCAGGACCAGGAAGGCGTCTAATACCAAAGGGAGGCAATCCATGCGTCCACCTCAGGCGGCATCGGGCAGGGGTAAGAAGGGCATCCTCATTCTGTTTGCGCTGATCTGCGCCATCGCCCTGCTTCCCCTTATTCATCGCGGCGCCCACGCCGCAACTCAGTCGCAGGGCAAGCTCGAAGCCACCATCTTCTCTTTTGATGGCAAAGAGTTCGTCCGCACCAAGTCCACCCTGATGACTCAGGAGGGAAAGTCCGCCGTCAATACCAAGCTCGAACATGACAGCCCCGCGTATAGTGCTCTGCTTCAAAAGCACTCGTACACCGGGGATGCCACTGTCTTCGGCAAGAAGTACGAAGCCAACTACGCTCCGCTCACCGGCGCGGATGGAAAGGTGACCGGTGCACTCTTCGTGGCGGTGGCCAAATAGATAGCTGCAACGCGAGCCCTCTCGCGGGCACGGTCCGCGGGAGGGCAGCGACTTCTGAGATTATTTCGGTTTGGGCTGGCCCTTCTTGCCCAGATAGATCCGGCCGGTGCCGGTGAGGGTGCGGCTGTACACTGCGGTGCCTGAACCCGACTGGCTGATGTCGCTGAGCCCGTGGGTATAGCGCGCGGCGATGGAGAGGAACTGAAGGCGATATTCGACGTCAAATGAGACCCCGAAGTCGAGACCAGGAATCTGGTCCCCGATGTCCCGCTCTATGATGTAAGGCGTTCCCGCAGCGGTCTTCGATTCGTAACGGTCGTTTGCCCCGGTGATCAGGCCGAACGACGGCCCCGCTCCAATCCGAAATCCATCGTTCCGCTTGGGCGCCCATTTGAGCAGCACCGGGAACTCGATCAGGTGCATGCTGCGGCTCATGGTGCCACCCTGAGTCTGGCTGTCAATCGCAGGGTCCCCGGTGGGAACCGGCTCGAGCCCGTCAGCGCCACGGCCGGCAAAGGGAAGGAATGCGCTGGTCAGGTGAAAATGCTCCGAGAACCGCCAGTCGGCGAAGAGCCCGAACACTGTCTTCGTCGTTCTCTCCGCCCCATCCAGGCCGTCGAGCGTCGCGAAATTAATCCCGACCTCGAATCCCATATTGAAGGTCGGGGATGAAAGCTTTTCACCCAGGAGATAGCCGATCAGCACCTGCGCGTGCAGCGCTTGGGTCGGGATGAGGAGGAGGGCGACGATGGCGAGGGCTCGAAAATCGTCGACTACCCGGCGAACGATAACCATGACTGTCCGGTTCAGAGATCAAGCCGGTAGACGGCGTTCAAGAGCACTGAAGTCCGTCCAATGAAGCCGACCTCGGCCCGGATGGTCCACCGCTTGTTCAAATCGATGTTGCCGCCGACGAGCATGTTCCACGGGTCGGCGGGATCCTTCTTGAGCTGGTAATTGATCGTCGTATTGCCGGGATTGGAGCTGAGCAACGCGTTCACGACCTGGTCTACGACGACTTTCTGGGCCGGCGTCAGGTTCATGTACCAGGGCTGATTCTGCACGTTCTCAAGCGCGGTCCGGATCTTGTCCACCGTTGCCGGCGGGATTGCCTCGCTCAGGAGGATGGCCCCGTTGGTCTCGCTCCGGAACTTCTGGTTCATCGTCCCGACCCAGAACGACGCCCGCTTGGGACCACCGAGCTTGATGGTCCGGCCGAAGCGCGCGGAGAAGACCTGGCCGAAGACCGGCTCGTCAAGCTTCTGGAAATCACTCCAGCTCCAGTTGATGTCCGCCGCAACGAAATTCTTCTTGAGCCCAAACGCACCAGTTAACCCGAACCCTCCATAGTTACCGGGCTGATCCACTTCACTCGTGAAGGAAATCGGAGTGGACACTTGCACCGTGGTGTTTGCCTGGGCCCGTCCGCCGAAACCGTAGACATTGAGAAACGGCAGCAGCCACAGGTCGAGGCGCAGGTTGGACGAGTAGACGGTAGACGTATTGGTGCCGAAACCGATGAAATCGATGGGCGCGATCGGGTTGGATCCCGTACTCAGACCCAGGTCCGTGATCTCGATGCCCTGGTTCATGTAGAGCCCGATCACGTTGAGACCCAGCGGCTTGGGAAGGTCAAAACCCTTCTCGATCGCCTTGCGGCCCCAGATGGGGAAGATGTTGTGGTAATCTTTGAGGACGCTGTCCCGCTCTTCCTGGCTGAGCGCCAAGTCGGGATTCTGTGCCGCGGCGCTTCGAGGTGAAGCGATAGTAAAGACCGGCAGCAGCGCCCACAGACTCAGGGCGCGCAGCGTGCGACGACGATCTCTGGAAATACGGGTCGACATCCGACCTCACAGTCGGCGGGAGTTCGCAAGATATGTG
>DATIOP010000248.1:0-10099 GCA_035472975.1 Gemmatimonadales bacterium | reverse complement strand
GCCCTTGATCTTCATCGGCAGCGCGATCACGAATGCCCCGGTGTCCGGCACCTGATCCAGGTGCGCGATGTTCTCGAAACCGGGGATGTTTGCGGCGAAGAGTATCTGGTGAGTGTCGAAGGTCTTCGACTGCCCGTAGTCGATACTCGGCGTGTCGATTCCCACCGCGTCTACCTTGCGCTCCACAAATAGCCGCGCCGCCTCCGGATCGATTCCCGGGAAATGCAACTCGGGAACAGCCTCGGGTCCGGTCTTGGTAGTACCCAGGTACTTGAGCCGGTCCGGCCAGCGGGAGCCCCAGCCGGTCCGCACCAGCACAATAGTTCCAGCCGGGATCCGTCCGTGCTCTTTCTCCCATCCGGTAATATCCGCCGGCTCAAACCGGTAATCCGGCGACGCTGCCGCCTTGCTCGAGACGTCGATAACCACCGCCGGACCGACCAGCTGATCTAGGGGGATCTGGTCGGTGGTATGGTGTCCCGCCGCGACATGGATCGGTGCATCGAGATGAGTGCCGCCGTGTTCCGCGGCCGAGAAGTTGTTCGCCGCGTAGTAGTAGCCACCCGGGGTTACTTCGTCGGAGACCACTTCCAGGGTGAAGGGCTTCGCGGTGGGCCAGTAGATCGTCTCACTGGAGAAATCCCAGCTCAAGTCCACCCAGCGTCCGGTCGTCAGCCGGTCCGGGGTCGGCCGGGTTTGACAGGCGAGCATCCCCAGTCCAAGAACTGAGAGGCATAGTATCGGCGAGCGCATGGGATCTCCTGCAGGCGAGAGGGCGGAAGTAGATTGCCTCCCTATGACGCTCTCCACAAGCGGACTCACCCGAACCGACCTCGAGTCGGCCGCGCGACTGGTTCGCGCCACCCTGGTGCCGACGCCGCAGATCTGCTGGCCGCTCCTCTCCGAGCGGGTCGGCGCCGAGGTGTGGGTCAAGCACGAGAACCATCTCCCCACGGGGGCATTCAAGGTTCGGGGAGGGGTGGTCTACCTCGATCACCTGCGAAGAAACCATCCCCATGTGCGCGGCGTGGTCGCGGCGACGCGTGGTAATCACGGCCAAAGTATTGGCTTTGCCGCCAGGCGAGCAGGTCTGGAGGCCACAATCGTGGTCCCCCACGGCAATGGCAGGGAGAAGAACATCGCGATGCGCGCACTCGGCGTCACCCTGATCGAACACGGTGATGACTTCCAGGCGGCGCGGGAGCATTCGATCGAACTGGCTGAACGGAGCGGCCTTCACCTGGTCCCGGCCTGGGATCCCCTTCTGGTGCGCGGTGTCGCGAGCTATGCGCTGGAATTGTTCCGCGCGGTCGACGATCTGGACACGGTGTATGTGCCAATCGGGATGGGATCAGGTATCTGCGGCGTGATCGCGGCGCGTGATGCCCTGGGACTGAGCACCACGGTCGTTGGAGTAGTGGCCGAGCTGGCGCCTGCGTATGCCCTGTCCTTCGCAAAGCGATCTGTGGTGAGCACGGAGACCTGCAACACGATCGCCGATGGAATCGCCACACGGGTGCCACACCCGGATGCCCTCGCCATCATTCTCGAGGGCGCCGATCGGATCGTGACGGTGTCGGAAGAGGAGATCATGGACGCGATGCGCTGGTATTTCAGCGACACGCACAATATCGCGGAAGGTGCCGGCGCAGTCGGCCTCGCGGCTCTCATGCAAGAGCGTGAGGCCATGAAGGGAAAGCGGGTGGGTCTGGTACTTTCCGGCGGTAACATTGACTCGGAGGCCTACGCAGCGATTCTGGGAGCCAAACCGGAAGCTTAGGAGGGCGACTGAAGCTCGCTGTGGGATGCGTCGGCAGAATGATCCGTTCCGCGGTTTCCCGGTTACCACTCCCGCGCGAATCGGGGCGATCTTCTTTAATGGGGGGGGGACCCCCGGTGGGAGCCTTACCGAGACTCCCCAGGCAGCGAGCGGTTAGTGCAGCGTAATTCCCAGGCCGAGCTGAATGACGTTGAAGCTGGCGCCGTCTGCGGTCTTGACCCCGTCGGCGGTCAGATCGCCGAGGCTGCCGTAGTTGAAGTTGAGCACCGGAGTCAGGGAAATCGACGCCGCAACCGGGAAGTCATATCCCACGCCGATGATTGCTCCGAAGCCGTAGCCCTCCACCGTCGGTAGCGGTCCAGAAGTCCGGAGTCCTGCCGCGCCAATGCCTCCCTTGACGAAGAACCCTTCCTTCTTGGGATACCAGTAAAGCGCTACAGAGAGATTGCCCAACGCCTCATCGGTGTCGAGGTTGCTGTCGTGTTTGAACCAGCTGTCCCCCTCGACGCCCAGCAATAAGTCCGGCCGCAGAACCCCGCCCAGCTTGAAGTAGCCGGAGAAGCTGCCTTCCCGGTCGCTGGAACCGCAGCCGTTACAGTTCACATCCGCCGAGCCGTAGCCGCCACCAAATCCGAACCAGAATCCCTTGTGGCGAGTCTCCTCTTCCTGCGCGAGGGTGATCCGGCTCGCCGCAAGCGCGAGCAGGAGCGTGAGGCAGAGAATCCGTGGCAGCGACCGCATAAAATCTCCGGGTATGTGAACAGAAGACCAATACTAACTGTACCGAGTACCTAGTACCGAGTACCTAGACCGAGTACCGAGCGCGCCGACCGAGTACCGCGGGCCCCTTTGTGATAGGTACTCGTTACTCGGTACTGTATTCAGTAGAACGTCAGCGCGAGCCCGAACTCGACCACCGTGTAGTTGAGCCCGCTCGCCGGCGCTACACCACCGGCTCCCGATGTCACCTTGAGATTGCCGGGAGCGCCCCACCACACACCGGCCATCGGTGCGAGCGCGGTTCGCTCGCCCACCATCAAGTCATATCCCACTGCGGCGGCGAGCCCTGGGCCGGCGCCCTTCAGGGTGGTTCCGCTCTGCCGGTACTGGTAGATCGAAAACCCGACCCCACCCTTGAGGAACAGTCCCTTGTGATAGAGCGGGAACCACCGTGCCGTGAGCGAGCCGTTCCCGATCAGCGTCTTGATGCCCTCGACATCACGGTACCAGGCCCCAAACTCTCCGCCCACGAGCAGCTTCTGATTGACGGTCCCTCCCACGGCCAGTGTCAGGGAAGGGCCCCAGGTGTCGATCGGGACGCTGCACTGGTCGCAGGTGCGATGGGCCTGGGCGTACGCACCGGACACGCCGAACCAGGTTCCTTCGTGAACCCGTACCGGTACATACCGCTGGGCCAGCACCGAAACGGGCAGCAGGAGGAGTCCCACGGCGAGACCGCATCGGCGGGCGAGTCTCAGGAGTTAGAACTCCATCCGTTCCATCCGCCGCAGACCAACCCGGAGCGGGACCAGCGTGGTCACGATGCAGATCACCGCCACCGCGCCCAGGGCTCCCACCATCATCGGGGTGATGGCGACCGGTTCACCCGCGAGCTGCGCGCGGAGGTAGGCCATCACCGGCACCGCCTCGATCACGATCACGACGGCCAGCAGGACAATCGCGGACATCATGAACACGAGTCCGCCGAATCCGGTCGGGATCTGTGCCGCGTTCTCGGTATCGAACTTGGGATAGAGGGCGCCAAGCCCCAGGGCCAGTGAGCTGATCGCGAGCGTCAGCAGCACCATGGTGCCGAGACTCACCATCATCATGAATGGTGAAGCCTGGAGCAGCAGGTTGGTGGTGAAGGTGATAGCGATGGCGAGAACGAGAAGCGGCACGGTGCCCGTCCAGTACTTGCTCCACAGCAGCGCGGAAAGGTCGAGCGGGCTCGAGCGTAGCAGCCACATTTGTTTCCCTTCCAGGGACACCGCGGGAAATACGAATCGTGCCGCAACCGCGGCGAGCACGAAGCCCGCGAGGCCCAGGTTGAGGAAAACCACCAGGCTCACCAGGAAGAATGACACTCGCTCGCCGGAGAAGAGCGGCAGCGATTTGATATTGAAAATGTAGACGACAAGGAGCACGCCAAGGAGTATCAGCTGGCTCCACTGCGTCGTGTCGCGGAAGAAGACCCTGACATCCTTCAGGATGAATTCCCTGCGGGCCGGCGGCATCGCTCCTGCAATCCTATACAACACACTCGGCCACCGGCGTCCGCGCACGAATCGCTCCGGACTCTCCTGCGCCTTCGAGAAACCGTGCGAGTACAGTTTCCAGTGCAGGAGGGCTCCCAGCACCACGAACGCCGGCGCCGTGGTCCACAACAGCACGACCGGAAGCGGATCGGCCAGCCGGGTGAGCCAGTTCATGATGGTCGCCGTCGCCCATTCGCTCGGGAGGAACGGACTGGTCGGGGTGCGAAGGGCGCCCAGATAGTCGAGCAGGTTGTTCATCCCCTCGGGACGCGCCAGCTGCTCCGGCCGGACCAGTCGGAGGAGCAGCACGAGTCCTCCCGCGGCGCCGATCGCGACCAGGCTGAGCAGATCGCGCGCGCGGCGAGCGGGGAAGACGTTGACCAGGACTAGTGTCACCGCGGTTCCAACCACACAGGGCAGCACGAAGTACGGCACCAGCGCCGCCAGTACCACGATCGGATAGAACGGCCCGCCCTTGTACACGATCCCATAGGCGGTGAAAATCGGCACCGCCATCAGCACCACCATCCAGGAAGAGTGCACCAGGGTCTCGCCCAGCTTGGCCAGATAGAGGCGCAGCCAATCCACTGGTGCTGCGACCAGCATGTCGAGATCACGGGCGAGGAAATAGCTGGACAGCGCGGTGATGAGATTGGACAGCAGCAACAGCGACGCGAAGGCGAGAAGGGTGACGCCCAGCAGTTTGGCGGCCAGGATGGTGCCGATTTCCTGCTCAGAGTGGATGTAACGCAGCACGCGATAGAACACCCCGAACACAGCGCTCCAGAAGCCGAGTCCGAGCAGGACCAGGAGCACAACCTTTCCGGTTCCTTCCGACTTCTGTTCCCTGAGCCGCGCGAAGGTGGCCTGCCACTTCGGGCGGAGCACCGTCCGGAGCGTCGGCTGCACCGGCGCCGGTTTGGTCGTGCTACTGATCGAGGATGACATCCAGCTCCCGCTCGTGAATTCCGCCGGTGAGCTTTAGGAACAGCTCCTCGAGACTCATGTCTCCCGAGGCGGTTTGCTGGCGAAGCTCCGCCATCGTTCCGCAGGCGACAATCTTGCCCTGCTGGATGATCCCGATCCGGTCGCACATCGCCTCGGCGACCTCCAGCGTGTGGGTGCTCATCAGCACGGTGCCGCCCCGATCTACGAAGGCGCGGAAGAGATCCTTGAGGAAGCGGGCGCCTTTGGGATCGAGACCGACCATCGGTTCATCCACGACGATGGCCTCGGGGCGGTGCAGCAGGGCGCTCGAGATGATAAGCTTCTGCCGCATGCCGTGACTGTAGGACTCGACCAGCTCATCCTTCCAATCGGATAGCTCGAACAGCTCGAGCAGCTCGTCCATCCGCCGCTCGATGGTCTCTCCACTCTGTCCGTACAGGGCCGCCACGAAGCGCAGGAACTCGGCCCCGGTCAGTTTCTCATAGACATAAGGACGGTCGGGGATGAAACCGAGCCGATGCTTGGCCTTGATCGGATGTTCGGCGAGATCGTCGCCGCCGATCTCGATTTTCCCCTCGGAGGGCTGGAGGATCCCGGCGATCATCCTCATCGTCGTGGTCTTCCCCGCGCCGTTGGGTCCGAGGAAACCGAAGAGTTCGCCGCGGGACACTTCGAGCGTCACGTCGTCCACTGCGGTGAACGAGCCATAACGTTTGGTCAGGTGGGTGAGTCGAATCATCCGCCGTAAGTCGGGTTCAAGGTTGTACCGCGGCCGTGTCGAGGACGGTCAACTCGGTATTCCCGGCCAGGAGCATGAGGTCGAGGGGCCGGGCTGGGCGCTCGATCAGCAGTCGGAGCCGAGAAGCGTCTGCAGGCACTGTGCCGTTTTCGGGGTCGACCGGGATCCAGTCCCCGGCGAAGAACTCCACCCAGCCATTGGGGTAGAAACGACCCGATTCTTCCCGCAGGCCCGCCGCCAGCCGGGCCGGAACCCCTTGGGCCCGGAGCATGGAAACCAGCAGGAGGAGCTTGTCGTCCCGGGTCCCCGTTCGCCGAGCGAGAGTGCGCACCGCGCTCTGGGAACCGGGACGACGCTCGACTCGCACGGCACGACTCACCCACTGCCCCAGGAGTCGGGCTTTTCGGGCGGAACTGGCTGCATCCCGGACGATGTCCGCAGCGCGCTGAATTACTCTGGGATCATCGGAGCGGATCAGAGGAGTTGCGCGGAGCCACGGAGCCAGTGCCGCGGAATCTCCGACCTGGGCTCCGCGGTTTGCCGTGTCGGCCCGAATCACGGTGATCGTGTCCGCTTCCCGCTGCTGGGTCCCGCCGTCAACGCCAGGAGCGAAGCCCGACAAATCGGCTCCAAGCAGCGCGATGCGCATCCGATCGGTTTGGGTGCTCGTTGCGACAGGCGGTGCAGTCTCGCTGATTCTGACGCTGCCGGTCGTGTCCCACCCAAGAATTCCGCCATGGGCGCGGTAATTGGTGCTCACGACTTCAAACGCGTCCTGCTCCACCAGCAGCCCGATTGGCCGCTCGATGCGCACGGTGATCCCGTGGGCATCCACCCAGCGTCGCGAGGGTAGCCCGCCTTCAAGGCCGTCGAGCCGCCATGCCGGAGTCGTGTCTGCGTGTACCGCCACCCAGCGCGACGTGGTCGAATCGAACTCCGCGCTGTCCGGCACGATGAAGGTCGATTCCGCCGCGACCCGGAACCGCGTGGAAGAAATCTCCGTCGTCGCCGGGTCGAACACCGTGGGAGTCAGGATCCGGCCGATCGTGCGGTTCTCCGCGTTGGCGAGCAGAAAGGGTACCGCCCCCGGCAGCAGCAACGGCTCCGCGGGGGAAGCGACCGTGAGCGTCTCCACCGGGCCTCGAAGACCGTTGTAGATGGTGATGACACCGTCCTCGCCCAGGACGCCCTGGACCACACTTCTGCCATCATCGGTCAGAAGGTTGGTCTCCCAGCGCAACAGCCGCAGCGATTTCGAGTAGAGTGCCTCGGTCCGCAGGGTAGCCCGGCGTACTGAATGGCCTTGGTGAGGCAGGTCGAGGGTGACGATCTCGTCGGTGCGGAGCCCTTCAATGAGCGTATCGATGGAAAGCGTGGCGATTCCCACTTGCTTATCACCGCGATACACTCCGAAGAACGCGGCACCCGGAGACACCGGCCAGGTGCGGACGATGACGCCGGAGTGGATTCCAACCGTCCGGCGCTGAGCCAGCCACCCGAGGGCGCCGAACCAGACCAGCAGGATCAATATCGCGACTGCTTTGCGACTCATGAGGCCTTTCCTACAACTGCCTCGACTACGGGAACCTCATCCGCCCGCTCGACCACGATCTGAAGCTCCGCCGGATAGAGCGGAGCCGCCGGCCGGTCCCGGAAAGTTTCGGCGAGGAGGGCCGCTGCCTCTTCGATCGTCAGCGCTCCCGCGCTTGCGCCCACGAGGGGAGTGGCCACCCGGCCCAGCTGCCAGTCGCCCGCCCGCTGCCAGGCGGACACCAGCGCGCGTCGCACCGTGTCCCGTTCCACCGCGCGCTCCTCGCTCTGAATCACCACGTGGAGTACGAATTCGGCGGCAAGGTCTCCCGCCCCGGTGACAACAGCCGCACCCACATCCAGCGGAGCCTGGACCCGGCGCAATGAGGAGAACCGCTCTCCGGCACGTTCATCGAGCTTGCCGGTGGCGGGAGTTATCGGGTCGAGAAGCTCGTTGGCGGGGCGGACGACAGCATCCACCGAAACGGCGGCGAGATCAGCAACGACGACCCGGATCACTGGTCACGGGCCTCACGGGCGCGGCTGTACATCTCCTTCGCCTCGTCCGGGCGGCCCAGCCGATCCAGTACACGGCCGAGCAGACGGTAGGTCTTTGCCGAATCGGAATCCAGTCCGGCTGACTGTTCGAGTGCTGTCCTTGCTCCCGCGTAGTCTCCAGCCTGATTGAGCGCTTCCCCGAGATAGTAGTGCGCCTCAGCGTCAGCGGGCTCGAGGTCGATCGCCCGCCGAAGCGACAGCGCGGCATCGCCGGGGAGGCCTTTCCGCCAGAGGACGAGCCCCAGCGTGAGATGCGCCGTGAAGTGTCCCGGCTGAAGCTTGATGGCGCGACGCAGGTCGGTCTCCGCTTCGGGGTAACGCTTGAGCCGGCCGAGGATGGCACCGCGAGAAACCAGAAGCGCGGGCTCGTCGGGGCGGGCGCGAAGCGCCGCGGTCAGCTGCTCGAACGCCTCGTCCGGGTTGCCGGAGGACTCAAGCAACAAAGAGAGGTTATTGCGCGCGGCGAGATGCTCCGGCTCCAGCGACAGAATTTCCCGGTAACGCTGGATTGCCTCGGCGACCCGCCCCTTGGTGGCTGCGTCCGCCGCTCGACGGTACAGTCGGTCGGTCGTCGGCTCGTTGGATTCCGGCTCGGTGTTGACCAGGTCGTCCTGCGGAACCGCTGCGGCGAAGGGCCGCAGCGAGAACTGCTGGTCCGCACCCTCGGGAATGGGATCGGCCTCCAGTCCCCGGGTGCTGAATAGATCGTCAACCACCTGTTCCCGGCCGGATGCACGGGATCGGCGAGTGCGGCGCATGGCGGACTCGAAAGATGATGCGGTGATGAGAGGGTGAGCCGTTTCCTATCGACTCATAGCTGTTAGCCATTAGCTGTTAGCCCATTAGTGCTACCGGCTTACGGCCACAACAGATAACAGCTAATCGCTAACAGCTAACAGCCAACCGAACGTCCCCCAAATGATAAGTACCCCGCCCGCAGACTGGCATCCCGGCCTTCCCGTGCCGTCGAGGCGGAGTACCTTGGAGTCTCCCTCCCGATGCTGCTTGCTGGCAGGCCCCCTCTCTAAGGGTTCACGACGAACCAGGAAGCGTCCGCGGTGACCCAGGCGCCCGTCTCGCACCTCGCCCGTCGTTCGTCCGTCCGGTGGGTCATTCTAGCCCTGCTGTTCCTCGCCAGCTTCGTGGCCTACGTGCTGCGCACCAACATGTCGGTCGCAGGCGAGACCATGATGAAGGATCTGGGCTTCTCCCAGATCCAGCTGGGATTTGTGCTGGCCGCCTTCGCCTGGGGCTACGCGATCTTCCAGTTCCCGGGCGGCGTTTTCGGCGACCGGATCGGCGGGCGACGGGCGCTCACCATCATCGCGATTGCCTGGAGCGTCCTAAACATCCTGATTGGGCTGGTTCCGGGACCAGAGTTCCTCGGCGTCACGGCCATCCTCAGCATCCTGATGGTGCTGCGTTTCCTCATGGGTGCGGCTCAGGCGCCGGTCTATCCGGTGACCGGCGGCGGGACCACCTGCAACTGGTTTCCGGTCAACGGCTGGGCCCTTCCGAATGGGTTGAGCAACACCGGACTGACGCTCGGCGCCGCTGCGACTGGTCCGTTGATTGTCTGGCTGATCCAGTGGGGAGGATGGCGCGCTTCGTTCCTGCTCACCGCCCCGCTGGGCTTCCTCATTGCCGCGGTCTGGTGGTGGTATGCGAGAGACCGCCCTTCCGAACACCCCAAGGTGAGCGACGGCGAGCTCGAGCTGATCAACGTCGGGCGCACGGCGGATCAGACCTGCGTGATCCGTCCCGGTGCCTGGAAACAGGTGATACGGCATCGCGAAGTCTTGCTGCTCACGGCGAGCTATTTCTCCAGCAACTATGTGTTCTACTTCTTCTTCAACTGGCTGTTCATCTATCTGGTGGACAGTCGGGGCTTCAAGATTCTCGAAGGGGGATTCTACGCCGCGGCACCGTGGATCACCGGTGCAGTGGGGGCGACCGCCGGCGGAATCCTTGCCGACGTCTGGTCGAAACGCTGGGGAATCCGGCGGGGCACTCGGACAGCAGCCATCTTGGGACTGCTGCTCTCCGCAGTGCTGATCGTGGCGGCGGCCATGGCGCGGGATCCGGTTACCGCCGTGGTTTTCCTTTCCTTATGTCTGGCCGGCCAGCAGTTCGCCGAAGGCGCCTTCTGGGCGGCTACGATTTCTGCGTCGGGACCTCATGCGTCGGCCGGATGCGGGGTGTTGAATACCGGGGGGAACGTCGTCGGGGGCATCGGTGCGCTCATGGTGCCATTTACCGTCAAGTACCTGGGGTGGCCCATCGCGC
>DATIOP010000247.1:0-2994 GCA_035472975.1 Gemmatimonadales bacterium | reverse complement strand
TGGTAGTCCCGGCGGCGATCGCCTTTCAGTTCGCCCACGGCAAGGGGGCGTTGGCGATTCTCTCCTGGCTGGCTGGTGTGATCTCGTCGGCGGGGGGTCTCTGGCTCTCGTTCCGCTACGACCTTCCCACCGGGCCGGTGGTGGTCTGCATGTTTGGTCTCCTGCTGCTGATCGCCTACACGGCTCGAAAATTCATGGGCCTCGAGCGTGGGGCGGTCGCCGCCTGAGAGTATGATGTCGCCGCTGCGGACTCGGTTTCAGGCGCTGGTCGCCGCCATCCTGCTGGCGGCAGGCACTGCGCTGCCCGCGTACGACGCCGTCTCCTTTCACGGGGTATGCATTCAGGACCGGGGCCCGGTCCGGATCGAAGCGGCCCACAGCGGCACGGCGCATCTCCTCACTTGTGCTCTCGGGCGGCAGTTCCAGCGCTCGAGAGGAGTACTTCCGCACACCGCACCGACACGCTGGTTGCCGAGGGTGGCGCCGCTCACGCCGCTTCCTGCGCCGCCGGTGCCTCCTACCACCCCGACCCCAACCCTTCAACGATCTCGAGCCCCTCCAGTCCCCATCGCCTGATCTCCTGGTGATGAGCTGATATCGCCGCTTTTCCGGTTGTGCCCGGAGAGTCGGCCTCATTGGACAATGGAGGGACTTATGCATTGGCTTCTTCTGGCAGCTGCCGCGCTTTCAGCGGCTGACGGCACTGCCCCCCCTGCGGGCCTGGTGGTGGCGCCGCACGCCCTGATTGGGCGGGTTACGAACACATCGGGTCAATCGGTTTCCGACGCCCGGGTACTCGTGGTGGAGCTTCGTCATTCGGTGCAAACCGATCCCGATGGGCGGTACAAAATTCCGGACCTCAATCCCGGCAGCTATACGGTTTCCTTTTCCCAGATCGGCTACGCCCCCGTGGCCCGCCGTATCACCGTGGGCGACAGCGATCTGACGCTCGATGTTTCACTCAAGGAATCGCTGGTGGAGCTGCCGCCGATCCAGGTCACAGCGACGCCCAGCGCAACCGAGCCCCTGACCTCTCCGCAGCCAACGGCAGTGGTCGAGGGCGAGGACCTTAAGCGGGCACAGGCCTCCAGCCTGGGCGAGACGCTCAATCAAGTCGCTGGTGTCCACAGTCTCAGCACCGGAGTCGGAATTGGGAAACCGGTGATTCGCGGACTCACCTCGAACCGGGTCCTGATCCTGGATGACGGCCAGCGCCTCGAGACGCAGCAGTGGGGTGATGAACACGGTCCCAACCTGGAGACGGCTGGCGCGGAGCGGATCGAGGTGATTCGCGGGCCCGCCAGTGTGCTGTACGGCTCCGATGCGCTGGGCGGCGTCGTCAACGTGATTCAGCCCCCTCTTCCCGTAGCAACAGAGGGCCATGGCCCGGTTGAGGCGCAGTTGAGCGCCTCATACGGAAGCAACAACCGGCAACCCAATGGCGCCCTCAGCATCGCCGGGGCGAAGGGCGGCTTCGGATTCCGAGGAACGATCAGCGGGCGGCAGAGCGAAGACCTACAGACCGCGAACTACGAGTTGTGGAACAGCGGCAACCAAGCCGTCGGCGGGAGCGGAACAGTGGGGTATCACGGGTCCTGGGGTTCGGTTGCGGGCACGATTTCGCAACGAGACGAAAAGATCGAGCTGACCGACGAAGATCCCTTGGCGACACCGCTTCAGCGGATCGCCACGACCCGAGGGAGGGTGAACCTCACTCTGCCGATCTCCGGGTCACGGCTGGAATTGGTGGGCGGTTACGAACGCAACCGGCGGCGGGAATTCGAAGACAACTTGACCTCCGACGTGGCGCTTGGCCTGCTGTCCCAGAATTACACCCTGGACGCCCGCTTCTACCACGCTCCTTTGGGATCGGTGCACGGCATCCTCGGTGTCTCGGGTGGCCATCTCGTCTTCGACAAGTTCGGAGAGGAGACTCTGATTCCGAACAATCGGACCAATAACATCGGGGTCTACGGATTCGAGCAGGTCACCTTGGGTCGCTGGGATCTTTCGGTCGGTCTCCGGTACGACTATCGCCATCTTGATGTGGATGAGGACACCGTGATAGCGGTGACCGCCCAGACCAGGAACTGGAATGCGGTGACCGGCAACTTCGGAGCGTTATATCGCCTGGCCGATCCGGTGGCGCTGGTGCTGAACGTGGGACGCGGATTTCGCGCCCCGTCGAGTTTCGACCTGTTCTCCAACGGAGTGCACGAGGGAACCGTGGGCTTCGAGCGTGGGAACCCAAACCTCAACACGGAAAAGTCGCTCAATACCGATCTCGCCCTGCGGGTGCAGACCGCTAATGTGGCCCTCGAACTGGGCGGGTTTCTGAATCTGATTCAGGATTACATCTACAGCGTCCCCACTGGTACTACCGATCCCGCGTCGGGCTTTCAGATCTATGACGTGACCCAGGGCGATGCGCGACTCACCGGGCTCGAGGCGGCGGCGCAGTATCACCCAACCGCATGGCTGCACCTGCAGGGAACCGCCGACTACGTCTACGGGACGAATACGTCCACCGGCAATCCTCTGCCGGCCATGCCACCATTCCGCGCCACCTACAGCGTGCGGCTCGAGAGCCGGCGACAGGGTTTCCTGCATGTGCCCTATCTGTCGGTCGGCGGCGAAAGTAACGCACAGCAATCACGGCAGGATCCCGCGGAAGCGGCGTTCTACAGCCAGGCCTTCGGCGGCCAAGGCTACCAATCGGAAGCCTACACGTTGATCAATGCTGGGACGGGATTCGGTCTCGCTGCAGGTGCGAACGATGTGCATTTCGATTTCACGGTCCGCAACGTCTTCGACAAGGCTTACGCCGACTATTTGAGTCGCATCAAGACCAATGCGCTGAATCCGGGCATGGGCCGGAGCTTTGTCATGCAGGTGAGTACCGCGTTCTGACGGATGCGGGCGGGGCACTGCTGTGCCCCGCCCTATTCCACTAAATTCACCCCCTCACACTTTTCGTACAGGAGTTTGCCCGTG
>DATIOP010000246.1:0-3005 GCA_035472975.1 Gemmatimonadales bacterium | reverse complement strand
GCAGCGCATCGAGAGCAGGGCACGACCGGACGTCGTCTCGCTTTCTGCGCACCGGTCGCGGATACGCATGGTCTGGCTCGTCGCGGCCGCTGTCGTCCTGATGGTTCTCTCTTCGGCGGTCACCTCATTGTGGATCAAGCGAGGTGGCGAGGGGCATGGTTTCGTGGCGTCTCAAGCCGAGTATGCTCGGGCGACCGCGGAGCTCGCCCAGAAGATCGAGAAGACCCCGACCGGCCTTTCTCCTCGCACTCTAGCCATCCTCGATCGCAACCTGGCGATCGTGGATGCGGCGATTCGGGAAGCCGAGCAAGCACTCAAGACCGACCCGGGCGATCCTACTCTCGAAGAAATGCTGCTGGCCCGCTACCAGCAGCGCCTCGAGCTGTTGCAGCGTGCCGCTCGAGCGGGGCAGGAAAGCTGAGATGAGACACCAGGCGAGCGGTCTGGTACTGCTTCTCCTGATGCTCCTGGCCCGGAGTCCCGCGGCCGCTCAAGGAGACATCGCGGCTCGACGCCCGGCCCGGCCCGATGTGGCGCTGAGGATCTATTGCCCGAGCGGCACCCTTCGGGTCACTGGATGGACCAAGGATTCGGTGGCGGTGAGCGGATACATGGATCCTTCGCTCGGCCGCTTCTTCATCGGCGGAACCGGAGAGGGAATGAAGCTCGGCATCGAAACACCGGAGACCGATGTTGCGGGTACAGCGGTCATGGACGTCAGCGTTCCGCGAGGCGCCCGGGTCTGGATCAAGACAGCCAATGCTGACGTGGAAGTAAACGCTGTGTCGGGAGCGGTGGACGTGTTCACGGTGAGCGGTCATACCCGGGTCGCGGGGTCGCCTTCGGTCGTGACTGCGGAATCGCTGGACGGAAATATCGAGCTGGCGGTCGAATCTCCCAGCGCCAGAGCCCGCACCGGAAGCGGGGTAATCGTCTTTCGGGGAGTCATCCGCGAGGCGAGTGCGTCGAGCGTCAGTGGTCCCCTTTTCATCGGCATGGAGGGCAAGATCTCGCGTGCCCGGTTCGAGACCGTCTCCGGAGAAATCGCCTTCAAGGGCGACCTGGATCCCGATGGCGCCCTCGAGGCGGAGAGCCACAGTGGGAATATCGAGCTGCGGCTCCCGGAGAAACTCGGCGCCACCTACTCCCTCGCCGGCTACGCCGGCCAGCTGAGCACCGAATTCCCGGGTATCCCCCCGGCGCCGGCCAAGGGAGAATGGCGCTTCACCGTCGGCTCGGGGCAGGCGTCCGTTACGGTGCGGACGTTTAAGGGGAAGGTGGAGCTGAAAAAGAAGTGAGGAGTGAGGAGTCAGGTGTGAGGAGGACTAAGGACTGAGTAAACGGCACGACCGCAAGCGGCATCTCACTCCACGGAAGCGGAGATCTCTTTCTCCGGCACCCGTCCCGTTCCCGTTGGAGGTTCCCATGTTTCGCCCTCTCTTTGCCGCCGCTGTACTTACGATCTGTGCCGCCACTCCCGCCTTTGCCGGACCACCGTGGATTTCACTGGAGACTCCGGCCAATCCGTACAACGAGACCACCCGCGGGGCCTTTGCCCTGGTCCGGGTCTACCACCATGGCGATGCGGCCTACTTTCCCGTGAGCGGGACAGCAGAAGGCTTGATCAATGGAGTCCGGCAATCGGTGGATCTACAGCTGGCCTCAACCTCGATTCCCGGGGTATACGCGCTCCGCTACGAGCCGAAGAAGGAAGGTGCCTGGCTTCTGGTGATCAGGACCGGCCAGAAGAACAGCGGTGAGATGGGGCAGGCCACGATGGTGGTGTCGGTCCGGAATGGCGAGCTGAGTTCAGCGCAGGTACCTACCAAGCAGAGTAACGGGTACCTGGTTCCTGACGCAGTCACGCCCGCCCAGGTTGACGCGATGCTGCGGCAACAGCTGGCGGCCGAAGATTCGCGCCACGGTTCACCGGCTTCTCCGGTTGCCCTCGCAGGACTCGCGCTGTTTCCTCTCGGGCTGCTGGCGACGATGCGGGCCGTTGAGCCGGACCACCCATGGGCGCTCGCGCCTCTTCTTGACATCCTTTCATTTGATGTGCCAATTGGGGCCAGGAACTCTCTGGCCCCAACTTGATTTCTTCGAAGGACCCCCTGCGCTGGCGGTGGAACCGCTTCGTGCCCGGCCCAGCGCTTCGCTTGGCCGGGATTCTGGGGTTGGTCCTCGCCGGCATTACCTGCAACGAGAATGTCACTGCACCGAACCGGCCCGGCCCCGGCGTCCTGCGAGCCGTGGGAGTCTTGCCGGCAAACACCGCGGCTGCCGGGCTGGTGTTTGACAACGTGCATCTGGTCGTCGTCAGGCCTTCGCGAGCGAGCCCCGCGGTGCTGGACAAGACATACAACTTCCCTGCCGGCAGCTCTCAGCTCAACATCAGCGAACAACTGCTCCTCCAAGCCACCAGCGAAGACTTCGACGTAACGCTGGAATACCGCAGCGGAAACATCGTGCTATTCAGCGGAACCAGCCGAGTGACGGTGCATCAGGGCCCGCCCGGCTCCGATCCGCCCGCCGTGATCAACGTGACCCTGCAGGTGGGCACCAACGTCGCGGCCATCACCGTAGCGCCCAAGACCTCGAGTGTGCCCTTCGGTGGGACCGTGACCTTATCGGCCACCGCGCAGGACGCCCAGGGTGCTCCGGTCCCCCAGTTCTATGTCGGATGGTCCAGCAGTGACCCCCAGCAGCCGGTGGATGCTGCCGGCGTGTTCACGGCGGGGAATCAGCGAGACACGGTCACCATCACCGCCAAGGCGTTGACCGCAAGCGGGTCCGTCACCGATCAGGCCAGTGTCATTGTCATGCCGGCTCCGGCGGCCTTGGTCGTCACCAACGGAAACGGACAATCGGCGCCCGCCGGCTTCAGACTCCCTCAACCTCTCGAAGTAGAAGTTCGCGGCAGCGACAACCTGCCAATTCCCGGCGTCACCGTGACCTTCGCGGTAACGAGCGGCGGCGGAACCCTGGACAGCACCACGACCACCACC
>DATIOP010000245.1:0-2893 GCA_035472975.1 Gemmatimonadales bacterium | reverse complement strand
CCCTAAAGTGCCAGCACCGCTGGTCGTGATGGCGTTGGGAATCGCCGCGATGCGTTTGCTCGGGCTGGAGACACGAGGAGTAGAGTCGGTGGGCCTCATTCCCCAGGGGCTTCCGTCGCTCATCAAGCCGGACCTTTCCCTGCTTGCCCAGTTGTGGCCTGGCGCTGCAGGCATCGCGCTCATGAGCTTCACCGAGACCATCGCGGCGGCGCGCGCCTTTTCCGCAGTCGGTGAGCCTCTGCTCCGACCGAACCAGGAGCTGCTCGCGACGGGACTCGCCAACGCCGGCGGTGCTCTATTCGGCGCGATGCCCTCTGGTGGCGGCACCTCGCAGACCGCGATGAACCGCCTCTCCGGCGGCCGGACACAGATCTCGGGATTGGTTACCGCCGCGGTCTCACTCCTCACGATGTTGCTGCTGGCACCACTGATCGGGCTGATGCCGCAGGCTACCCTCGCCGCGGTCGTCATCTATTACTCGGTCGGCCTGATCGATCCGGCAGCCTTCCGCCACATCCTCCACATCCGGCGCACCGAGTTCTTCTGGGCCCTGGTGGCGCTCGCGGGCGTCGTGCTGTTGGGGACCCTGAAGGGAATTCTCGTGGCGATTATCGTGTCGCTTGTTGCCCTCGCCTATCAGGCGGCCGATCCGCCGGTCAGGGTGTTAGGTCGAAAGCGGGGGACCAACGTGTTCCGGCCACAATCGGCGGAGCAGCCGGACGATGAGACCTTCCCCGGTCTCTTGATGCTCAGGGTGGAAGGCCGGGTCTTCTTCGTGAACGCCGAGCGGATTGGGGCCAAGCTGCGGGCATTGATGGACGAGGCGACACCCAAGGTTTTGGCGCTTGATCTAAGCGGCGTTTCGGATCTCGAGTACACCGCGCTCAAGATGCTGGTGGAAGCGGAGAAGCGGCTGCGAGAACGCGGAGTCGCGATATGGCTGATCGGCCTCAACCCCGACGTGCTCGAGGTAGTCCAGCGATCGCCACTCGGTAAAGCGCTTGGGAGGGAGAGGATGCACTTCAGCCTCGAGGTGGCGGTCGCCAGGTTCCTGGAGGCTTCAGGTAGGGAGGTACCGGGGTGACACAGGATTCGGGCATCACCGCCGTCGCTCATGTGATCCAGTTGTCGGTGGCACCGGTCTTTCTTCTCTCGGGGATCGGCGCGATGCTCGCCGTCATGACCAACCGCTTGGCGCGTGTCATCGACCGGGCCAGGACTCTCGAGGAGAAGGCGACCGCCAATCCCGCCGGGGCGGAAGCGATTCACCAGGAGCTCGACACCTTGTCCTGGCGCGCCAGACATATCAGTCGGGCCATCACCCTGTGCACGATTACGGCACTCCTCGTTTGCGGGGTAATCGCGACTCTGTTCCTCGGCGCCTTCTTCGGCTTTGATGCGTCAGGTCCGGCGGCGCTGCTCTTTGTCACGGCGATGTTTGCATTCATGGCCGGTCTGCTGCTCTTTGTAAGAGAGGTGCTGCGCGCGACGGCGAATCTCCGCATTGGGCGACATCCGACTCGCGAGTAGAGGAATCATGCCGGTCCAACTGACTTCCGACATGAAAGCCGTGATCCAGTCCGCGCACCTCTGTTTCGCGGCCACGGTCACCGCCGATGGTCGTCCCAATCTGTCCCCGAAGGGGACGATCCGGGTCTGGGATGATACCAGCCTCTTCTTCCTCGACATCGCCTCGCCCGGAACCCGGGCGAATCTTGCGGCACGGCCCTGGATGGAGCTGAATGTCGTGGATCAGCTATCCCGTCGCGGGTATCGCTTCGCTGGGCCGGCCGCCCTGCATTCCCAGGGCGCCGTCTTCGATGAGGGATGTCGGCGGCTTTTTGGCGAGGAGGGGGCGAGGTATCCGGTCGCGGGAGTCGTAGTGCTCGAGGTCGAGACGTCGGCACCTCTGATCTCTCCGGGGTACATCCACGTAGCTGACGAGCCGGCGATGCGGGCGATGTGGAAAGAGCGTCGCGCTGCGCTGGATCGGGAGTTCGAAGCCTTCATCGAGCGACTGGGTCCCTTCCCCAGGTCCTGAATCGCCCGCGATGCGTGAGCCACTCCTTCCGGACCTACGTGCTTGAGCAGCTCAGGCGGATAAGGCCCGACGTCCGCGACCGGAGTATGTTTGGCGGGGTCGGCATCTATGCCGGCGATCTTTTCTTCGCGCTCATCGATGAAGACACGCTCTACTTCAAGGTGGATGACTCGAACCGCTCCGCCTTTGAGGAGCGGGGACTGGGTCCGTTCATGCCTTATGGACCTTCGGGCGAAGTTATGCAGTACTACGAGGTACCGGCTGACCTTCTCGAGGACCCTGAAGCATTGAGTTCCTGGGCCGAGCAGGCGATCGAGGTTGCCCGTAACAAACGCACCAGAAAGCGGCAGCGCTGATTGGAGGCTCTATCTCATGACAGCCAACACCATTACCAGCCCGAACGTGAAGCAGGCGGTCCCCTTCTTCATGGTCACCGACATCGACGTCTCGCTCCATTTCTACGTGGACGGACTCGGCGCGGTGATGACGAACAAGTGGATCCCCGAAGGTCGAATCGAATGGTGCTGGCTTCAAATAGGCAACGCCGCGCTAATGCTACAGGAATACCGGCAACGCGAGCACCACCCTGGCAGGCCTGACGGCCCCCTCGGCCAAGGGGTCTCGGTCTGCTTCATGTGCGCTGACGCCATCACGATCTATCACGAGCTGATCGCTCGCGGGATCGGCGCTCAGCGTCCCTTCGTGGGAAACGGACTGTGGGTCACGTCGGTGCAGGACCCGGACGGCTATCGCCTGGACTTCGAAAGTCCAACCGATGTACCGGAAGAGACTGTATACCAAGGCTAGTTACGCCGCCTTCTTCACTGCGGATACCTGCGCCATCCGCGGCAT
>DATIOP010000244.1:0-4565 GCA_035472975.1 Gemmatimonadales bacterium | reverse complement strand
CGAAGAATCCCCAGAAGGACATGCCGATCGGCATCCTGGGATCACTCGCCATCTGCACCGTGCTGTACATCACGGTGGCGCTCGTGCTTACCGGCATCGTCAAGTACGACCAGCTCAACGTCCCCGATCCCATCGCGGTTGGCATCAACGCGGCCGGCCCGGGCCTGGCCTGGCTCCGCCCGATCGTCAAGATCGGCGCAATCGCCGGCCTCTCGTCGGTGATCCTGGTGATGTTGCTGGGGCAGCCCCGGATTTTCTACACCATGTCGAAGGACGGGTTGCTCCCGCCGTTGTTCGCCAAGGTGCATCCCAAGTTCCAGACCCCCTGGATCGCGAGCATCCTGACCGGTGTCGTCGCGATGCTGATCGCGGGCTTCTTCCCGATCGGACTGCTGGGCGAGCTGGTTTCGATCGGCACTCTCCTCGCCTTCGTGATCGTCTGCGGCGGCGTGCTGGTGCTGCGCTACACTGACCCGAACATCCCGCGGCCGTTCAAGACTCCACTGGTGCCCTGGGTGCCTGTGCTCGGAATCTTGTTCTGCGGGTACCTGATGATTTCGCTCCCCAAAGACACCTGGGCCCGTCTCGTGGTCTGGATGGGCATCGGGTTGTTGATCTATTTCACCTATGGACGCAGGCATTCGGTACTGAACCGGAAGTGAAGTGGCGTTAGATTTCGTGGTATGACAACGCTTTCTCCCGATCGTATCGACGCCGCGCGGGAATTGGCCGGGGTTTTCTCACCCGGCCAACGGGTCTGTCTCACCACCCACGTCAATCCGGACGGAGATGGACTGGGCAGTGAGGTAGGCCTCGCGCACCTGCTGCGTGCCAAAGGCTGCGACGTGATTGTCACCAACCCGTCGCCGACTCCGGAACGCTACAACTTCCTCTTCCATGATTTGCCGGGCGTCGATCGCAGCGACGCGGCGGTGAAGGAACTCCGCAAGTCCGACCTGATCGTCGTTCTCGACATCTCCGATTTGGGTCGCCTCGGCATGCTCGGCGGTTTGGTTCGGGATCGCGGAGTGCCGGTCGCCTGTATCGATCATCACGTGAGCCCGGGGCTGCTCCCTCCCGGTCCGCGTTATGTGAATCCCGAAGCATCCGCCACAGGTGAGCTGGTCTACGAAATCGCAGCGGCCAACGGCTGGAAGCTCACCCCGCTCGCGGCCCGCGCCCTCTACGTCGCGATTCTTACCGATACCGGAGCGTTCCGCTTCAGTAACACCCGCCCTCACGTCCTGCGTGTAGCTGCGGCTCTTCTCGAAGTCGGTCTCGACCCGGAACAGATCTATCTCGACGTCTACGCCAACGCGCCCGAAGGCCGGTCGCGCCTCCTGGCCGAGTCGCTCCAGACCATGGTCGTTGAACGGGAACACGGACTGGCATGGGTCACCGTGCCGCCGGGTGCGATGGAGCGCTATGGGGCCACACCCGATGATCTCGATGGCATCGTCGAGTTTCCCCGGAGCATCGCGGGCGTCCGGATGGCGCTCCTGTTCCGTGAAATCTCCGCCGGCAGGGTGAAGGTTTCACTCCGTTCGGTCGGCGACGTTGATGTCGCAGCGTTTGCCAGGCCATTCGGCGGTGGCGGCCACACCAAGGCCTCAGGCCTTTCGGTCGAAGGGTCAATCGCCGAGGTGCAGTCCCGGGTCCTGGCCGAGGCCCGGGCCTACCTGTCGGGAAATGGGAATCGTTGAGGGGGATTACCTTTCGGGCAAGTCGGTATATCGTAGGTTGAGACGTGGAGACGTAAGGAACTGAGAGAATGACCAGCAACTACACTGAGCCCGATCTGTTGGCTCGGATCGAGCAAACGCTCGATTCGATGCGTCCCTACATTGCCTCCCACCGGGGTAGCGTCGAAGTGGTGGACTTCGATGAGGCTCAGGGGATTCTGCTGCTGCGCCTGGGCGGAACCTGTCATGGCTGCTCCGCCTCGACCATTACCCTCAAGCAGGGGATCGAGGTCAGGCTGAAGGAGCTGGTGCCCGAAGTGCTCAAAGTGGAGGCGATCTGAGCACTCCACCCGCCGAGCCGCCGAGCCGCCGAGTCGCATTGAGGTAACATGTCCGAACTGAGCGCGAGAGTCGCCGCAGCGCTTTCGCGGATCCAGAATCCCCGTCTCGAAAACGATCTGCTGTCCTCCGGCATGGTGCGCGATCTGGTCGTTGAGGATAACGGCAAGGTCTCGTTCACCTTCTTGCTGGGGCGGGAGGATCCGGCGACTCTGGTCCGGGAGGCACGTGCCGCAGTCCGCACCGTCGAGGGAGTGAATCCCGCCGAGGTCCGGATCAGCGTTGTAGACCCCGGCGGTCCCGCCAAGTCCACCCATCCGCCGCCAGGAGCGCCGCAGAGCGCCGGGATGCCCGCCCCGCCGCCGGCCAGCGACTTCCCCAACCTCGGCAAGATCATCGCGATCTCCTCGGGAAAGGGCGGGGTGGGCAAGTCCACTGTGTCGGCCAACCTTGCCGTCGCGCTGGCGCAGGCGGGGCACCAGGTCGGGCTCATGGACGCGGATGTCTATGGTCCCAACATCCCCCGCATGTTCGGGGTCTTCGAAAAACCGCCTGTCGTCGGCGGCAAAATCGAGCCGCACGTGGCCCATGGAGTCCGGCTCATGTCGCTCGGCTTCCTTGTCGACCGAGACGCGCCTGCGATCTGGCGAGGTCCGATCATCATGAAGATCGTGCAGCAGTTCCTGCGCGACGTGGACTGGGGCGATCTCGACTACTTCATTGTGGACCTGCCGCCCGGCACCGGCGATGCCCAACTCTCGCTGGTCCAGTCCTGCCACGTCGCGACGGCGGTGATCGTCACCACTCCGCAGGAAGTCGCGGTGGGTGACGCGTTGCGTGGCGCCAAGATGTTCGAACGGGTCGGGGTCCCGGTTGCCGGCGTCGTCGAAAACATGGGAGCCTACGTCGATCCGGAGACCGGCAAGCGGGTGGCATTCTTCTCCTCCGGAGGTGGCGAGCGTCTCGCCGAGGAGCTTGGCGTGCCGCTGCTGGGGTCGATCCCGCTCCAGCCGGGCCTGGCTGAGCAGGCCGATCGCGGCGTCCCGGTCATCCTGGGCTCTCCCGGGAGTCCCGCCGCCGTTGCCCTCGCCGGGTTGGCCGAGACGCTGCACCGTCAGGTCGGAGGGAAGACGTTCGCCCTGCCCATCATGCGCGGGTGATGCGCTCGCGGCGCGATCCCGGTGACCCTGATAACTCTCCTTACTGACTACGGCACCTCGGACCCCTACGTCGGTGAAATGAAGGGGGTGCTCCTGTCCCTGGCCCCTGGGTCCACTCTGGTTGACATCACCCACTCCATTGCTCCGGGAGACCTCCCGGCAGCCTCATATATCCTGGGACGGACCTGGTCCCGCTTTCCCTCGGGGACGGTTCACCTGGTAGTGGTGGATCCCGGCGTGGGCACAGCGAGAGGCGCGCTTGCGTTCACAGCGAATGGTCACGGCTTTGTGGGACCGGACAACGGAGTCTTCAGCGCCGTTCTGCACGGAACCGAAGTCGAGGCAGTCAGCCTGCCACTGCCTGAAGCTGCCTCGGCGACGTTCCATGGTCGAGATGTGTTCGCTCCCGCCGCGGCGGCGCTTGCTCGAGGTGAATCAGTCTCGTCTCTGGGTCAGCCCTACAGCAGGGTTCCGGTCCGGTTGTCGGGTGCGCACCCGCAATACCAGGGCAAGAGTGTGATTGGGGAAGTCATCTTCATCGACCGCTACGGCAATCTGATCACCAACCTTACCCCGGACCTGGTTCCCCCTTACGCGGTGCTCGAGGCTGAGGAACTTTCTATAGGACCGCTGCGTCGCACCTTCGGCGATGTGCCGACCGGTGGACTCGTGGCCTATCTGGGATCGGGAGGGACCGTCGAAATCGCAGTGCGAGACGGCTCGGCCGCCCGACGGCTGGGTCTCGGCGTAGGAGGAAGGGTGCGCGCCAGACTGGGTTAGCCCCGCACGCTGGTTCCCAGGAAGATCGCACTGTAGGTTCACGCCATCCCTTCAGGGGAACCGTGGATCCCGCCTTGCTGATGGATCGGCTGGGGAAGGTCCTGGCGCCCGACTATTCCCTCCTACGGCTGCTCGGCAGCGGTGGAATGGGATTGGTGTATCTGGGCTATGATCCTGCCTTGGACCGTCCCATCGCGATCAAGGTTCTCAATCCCGAGCTTGCGATCGCCGTACTGCAGAAGCGGTTCCTCAACGAAGCACGGCACCTCGCCCGGCTGGCACCCCATCCTCACGTCGTCTCGATCCACAACGCCAAAGAAGCCGGCGGGCTCTTCTTCTACATCATGGACTACCTTCAGGCAGCGGAAGGTTGTTCCTCGTGATTCGCTGCCGACTGTTGGGCCCGGTCGAAGTCACTGCCGACGGAGGTCCCGCCCCCCAGGAACTCCTCTGGCGGAAAAATCTGGCACTCCTGGTCTATCTGGCACGCTCACCCCGGGGCCGCACCCGCGATCACCTCGTGGGATTATTGTGGCCGGAGAAACAGGAAACCCAGGCCCGCCATTCGCTCAACGAGGCGCTCAGAGTGCTGCGCCGCGCGGTG
>DATIOP010000243.1:0-3260 GCA_035472975.1 Gemmatimonadales bacterium | reverse complement strand
CCACTCCCAAAGCGAGAAGATCGTTCACACCGGCAATGCCGGCGGCGCCGGCATCCACCAGCAGTCCCGGGCCGAATCCCTCCACAGGATCCGCGAGTGTGCCGAGCAGCTTCGACTGCAGGCCCTTCTCCTGTATCGCATCGAGGTCCGCGACATAGCACTGCGTCGCACCCAGCCGCTCTCGATAAGCACGGGCCAGCGCCGTCGCGTTGCCACTCTGCCCCGGGATCAGTACTGATTCGACCGGCCGATACTCTTCCCGCCGGCCGCCGATGGCGTGCACTGCCTGGCCGTAGGCGAGGTCGAGAACCGGGATGAGGGGGTTGGTGGACATTACTGGAAATAAGAAGAAGGTTGTGGGTGGTGGGAGTGGGGAGTGGGTTCTGAAGCCCGGTCCGTATACACCCACCACCCACTACCCACCACCTACCACCACTACTTGGAATGCATGCCTAACCTACCAACAGTCGGCTGGGACATCGGCGGAGTCCACACCAAGGTGGCTCGCCGAACGCCTGATGGCACCCTCACAGCGAGATCGCGCGCGTTCGCCATCGAGCACGAGGTTGCAACGCTCGCGGTCATGCTGGAACAGATGAAGCAGGAAATCGGCGCCGGAGAGGGTGATCGTCACGGCGTCACCATGACGGCCGAGTTGTCCCAGATATTCAGGACCAAGCGGCAAGGGGTCGAGAAGATTCTCGATATAGTCGGGAGCACGCTCGGAGAAAAAACTGGAATCTTCGCCACCGACGGCCGGTTCCTCACGATCGCCGAAGCCCGGCAGCACCCGTTGGCGGTAGCCGCATCGAATTGGGTCGCCACGGCGATGGCGGTCTCACGCATCTGCCCCGATGCCATCCTCATCGACACCGGATCAACCACCACCGACCTGATCCCCATCGTCTCTGGCCGTGTCGCGGCGCTGGGGAAGACGGATCCCGAACGTCTCGCATCCGGTGAGCTGGTGTACACCGGTGTAGTTCGGACTCCGGTTGAAGCGATCGTCAGCACTCTGCCATGGCGCCGGGGCTCTGTCGGCGTCTCCGCCGAGGGATTCGCTCTGAGTGGCGACGTATACCTCTGGCTGGGAGAGATCGCAACCGCGGACTACACCGCGCCCACACCCGATCGTCGCCCGGCAACTCGGCCCTTCGCAGGTGAACGGCTGGCCCGCGTAATTTGCGCCGACCGGGAGATGCTCGAGGAGGAGGAGATCACCGAACTGGCTCGAAGCATTGCCGAGGCGCAGGTCGAGCGGGTGGCAGCCTCGCTGCGCTCGGTCCTGGATCGGCATCCCGGAATTCGTCAGGCCGTGGTGACCGGAATCGGCGATTTTCTTGGAGACGCCGCAGCCCGTCGGGCCGGCCTCGAGGTGCGCTCCCTCGCGGAGCACATCGGTCCCGATGCGTCCCGCGTGGCGCCGGCGGCGGCGATTGCACTCTTGTTGAGTGAGTCAAACGGAATCCGTCCCGTCGCCCGCAGGATCTCACGAGAGATCAAACCAGCAGATAGAGGCCTCACCGTCGTGAAGATCGGCGGTGGGATTCTTGGTATCCCTGGTGCTCTCGCACAGGTGACCCGCGCCGTCGCAACTGCTTCAAAAACGGCTCGCCTCGTGGTGTTCCCCGGAGGAGGCCCGTTTGCAGATACGGTCCGAGATCTAGACGGGAAGCTCGGGCTCACTCCATCATCCGCCCACTGGATGGCAATCCTGGGCATGGATCAGTACGCCCACGTCCTGGCAGAGCAGATCGCCGGTGCGGAGATCGTCGATGGATCCGCGGAGATCGCCGAAGTTCACGAGCGCGGCGGAGTGCCGGTACTGGCGCCTCATCGCTGGCTCAAGAGCGCCGACGAGTTGCCGCACACCTGGTCGGTAACCAGCGACAGTCTCGCCGCCTACATCGCTGCCCTGCTCGGCGCGCACCGTCTGGTGGTGATCAAACCCCTGGAGGGCGGGATGGAACTGATGGATGCCCACTTCACGCGGGCCCTGCCCGACGGGATTGAGCTCAGCGTGCTGGGGCCGAAACAACTCCAGCAGCTGGAGGATGTGCTCGCCGGCTGAGATTGGCTTGACGTAGCGTTTCGACAAGGCGGGCAACCGCAGCGGAACTTACCCGTGAAGCGCGCCCTGACTCGCATGCTGCTCCTCGCACCCCCATCACGTCCGCATCGACCTCAATCACGGCCGCGATGTCCTCGGCCTTCAGACTGCCGGCCACCGCGAAGCTAAACCCCGTAGGCAGGCTCGAGTGGATGTCCCTCAGGTCGCCCGTCGTGCAGTAGTCGAACAGAGATCCCGCCGCCTTCCTCGCCGTATCAACCAGAAAGCCATCCGCTCCTTCCCTGACGGCCAACCCCGCAGCCCGTGCGAGGCCGTCGGCTTTCTGAATATCGGCAAAGCCGACGACCACCAACCCGGGTTCGCCGGGCAGTCGCGACGCATGGGCAACTCCAGCGGCAATGCTCCGGGCACAACTGGCAGCGTCGAAACCATGGAGTCCGAGCTTGACGAAGGAAAGTGGAACGTCGATCCCATCAAACTGGCCCGATACTTCGTCCGGGAAGCGCACCTCGCCAAGCGCAGCGCTCAGTGGCATCGACGAAGCAACTGTCTCGCGAATGCCTTGCATTACGGAAAGGGAGACACGGCCCAAGGCACCAGTCGTGGGATCCTTGGCGTCGATGATGTCGGCGCCACCCTCGACTGCCGCCCGTGCCTCAGCCGCATCTGCAACGCTCACCAGCAGCTTCACCTGGCCTCCCTTGTTCGGCCCGCAGTGCCCGGTATGTTACGACTCCCATGGCCCCAGACAACCCCCGCACCGACCCTGACTTGCTGTTGCGCGACAAGATCGTCGTCGTGACCGGGGCCTCGAGCGGTATTGGAAGGGCAATCGCGCTGGCATGCGCCGCGGCTGGTGGCAATATCGCGACGACCTACCGCGCCAACCGGGATGGAGCCGACAAGGTCGTCTCGGAGATCAAAGCGTTAGGGCGAGAGTGCATCACGCTACAGGTGGACGTCACCGATGATGAAGACCTGGCGGAACTGGCGGGCGCGGTCCGAGACCGTTTCGGCCGGGTTGATGTCTGGATCAATAACGCCGGTGCCGACATTCTGACCGGCCAGGCAGCGGATCAGGATCGGTTCGAGAAGCTCGACGCACTCCTGGAAGTAGACCTGAGAGGAACGATCGCCGCATCGTGGCCGAAGTTCCCACGCCCGTCCGAGCTCCTCCTGCTGCTCCGCG
>DATIOP010000242.1:0-3915 GCA_035472975.1 Gemmatimonadales bacterium | reverse complement strand
GGCTCCGGGTGACCGCGGTTCCCCGCCTCGACGAGGATGGTGAGGTACTCGGTTTCGTCGGCTCCTCGGCAGACATCACCGACATCAAGCGGTCGGAGGAGACCCTTCGGGAAGCGGATCAGCGGAAGGACGAGTTCCTGGCGACCCTGGCCCACGAGCTACGGAACCCCCTCGCCCCGATCCGCAATGCGCTCCAGATTATCCGCATGGGCACCGACCAGGAGTCGGTAGGCAAGGTCCACGACATGCTGGAGCGCCAGGTGGATCAGATGGTGCGGCTGGTCGACGACCTGCTTGAGGTCTCCCGAATCACTCGTGGAAAGATCGAGCTGCGCCGGGAGCGGGTAGACCTGGGTGCCGTGATTCGCGACGCCCTCGAAACCAGCAAACCATTGATTGACGCGGCCCGGCATGAATTGACCGTCGGGCTCCCCACCGAACCGCTGTGGCTCGATGCCGATCCTGTCCGGCTGGCACAGGTTTTCTCCAACCTCCTGAACAATGCCGCCAAGTACACCGAACCGGGGGGACGAATCTGGATCAACACCAACCGATACAACGATCAGGTCGTCGTTTCGGTCTGCGATACCGGCATCGGTATCTCACCGGAGAAGATTCCCAAAGTCTTCAATCTGTTCGCCCAGGTCGATACTACGACGGCGAAGGCGCAGGGCGGACTCGGCATCGGCCTAGCCCTGGCCCGGCGATTGGTCGAGATGCACGGCGGGCGGATCGACGCCCGGAGCGGTGGTG
The DNA here is from genome assembly GCA_035472975.1 of Gemmatimonadales bacterium. Lineage (GTDB taxonomy): Bacteria > Gemmatimonadota > Gemmatimonadetes > Gemmatimonadales > GWC2-71-9 > DATBGE01. The sequence continues at coordinate 3,162 of DATIOP010000242.1, read as the reverse complement.
ACGGAGAAGGAAGCGAGTTCCGGGTCTATCTGCCGCTGGCTCGGGAGCAGGAACGCAAGCGGACTAGCAGGACTAGCAATCCCGCTCGCCGCGCCAAAGCGGACGAGGCGGCCTCAGTACACAGGATCATGGTGGTTGACGACAACCGGGACGCCGCCGACAGCCTTGGAATGTTGCTCCGGCTCCGCGGGATGCAGGTGCAGGTCGCCAACGACGGGCTCTCCGCCCTCGAGACCTTCTCCACCTTCCATCCCACCGTCATCCTGCTCGACCTCGGCATGCCGGGGATGGACGGATACGAGGTCGCCGAGCAAATCCGGCGTCTGCCGGACTCCAGGAACGTCGTCCTTATCGCTCTCACCGGCTGGGGGCACGCCGAGTTCCGACAACGCAGTCGGGAGAGTGGATTCGCTCACCACCTGGTAAAGCCGGTTGAGCTGGATGCTCTGCTGAGCCTGCTGGGATCCCTTCAGCCGGACGCCCCGTTGGTGCCGGCCGACTAAACAGGATGGAGCCATGACCGACGTCGCGAGGAGAGAAGAAGTAGCCCGGACGAATGGGCATGCGCGGCAGGAGCTGGCCAAGTCGGCCACGGGCATTCAAGGGCTGGACGAGATCACCGGAGGCGGACTTCCTGCCGGGCGGCCCACCCTCATCTGCGGCAGTGCCGGATGCGGTAAGACTCTGCTGTCCCTGGAATTCCTGGTGCGGGGAGCAACGGAATTCGGAGAGAACGGCGTGTTCCTGGCCTTCGAGGAAACCGCCGAGGAGCTGAGCCAGAACGTCCGATCACTCGGGTTCGATCTCGACCAGCTAATTGAAGACGGCAAACTCGTCGTGGATTACGTCCATGTCGACCGAAGCGAGATCGATGAGACTGGCGAGTACGATCTCGAGGGTCTCTTCATCCGCCTGGCAGACGCCATCGACCATGTCGGGGCCAAGCGGGTTGTCCTGGACACGATCGAGAGCCTCTTCGGCGGCCTCTCCAACGACGCCATCCTCCGCTCCGAGCTGCGCCGGCTGTTCCGCTGGCTCAAGGAGCGCGGCGTCACCGCCATCATCACCGGGGAGCGAGGCGAGAAGTCGCTGACTCGGCAGGGCTTGGAGGAGTATGTATCGGACTGCGTCATCCTGCTGGATCATCGGGTCTCGGGCCAGCTCTCGACCCGGCGGCTTAGAATCGTCAAGTACCGGGGCTCGACCCACGGCACCAACGAGTATCCCTTCCTCATCGATCAGTTCGGCATCAGTGTTCTCCCGATCACCTCACTGGGACTGGAGCACGGAACCACCAGCGAACGGGTTTCTACCGGCGTCGCCGGACTCGACGCGATGCTCGGCGGCAAGGGTGTCTACCGGGCCTCCAGCATTTTGATCTCGGGAACCGCGGGAACCGGAAAGTCCACCATCGCGGCCCACTTCGCCCATGCCGCCTGCCGCCGTGGAGAACGATGCCTGTACTTCGCCTTCGAGGAGTCACCCGACCAGATCGTCAGGAACATGCGCTCGGTCGGCATCGACCTGATGCCATGGGTGGACCAGGGCCTGCTGAAGATCCAGGCCAATCGCCCCAGTATGTACGGCTTGGAGACCCACCTCACCACGATGTACCGGGAAGTGCAAGAGTTAGGGCCTAAGCTGGTGATCATGGATCCCATCACCAGTTTCCTTCGCTCGGATGGAGGAACCGACGCCGAGGCGATGCTGGTTCGCATGATCGATTTTCTGAAGGGCGGCGAGATTACGAGCGTCTTCAACAGCCTTACCCGTGGAGGGAGCGCGCTGGAACAGTCCGAGGTCGGGATCTCGTCGCTCATAGATACCTGGCTGGTGGTCAAGGAGATCGAACAGCAGGGTGAGCGTAACCGCGGACTCTACGTCATCAAGTCCCGCGGTATGAGTCATTCCGAGCAGATCCGGGAGTTCCTGATTACCGGCGAAGGATCGCAGCTCAAGGATGCCTACATTGGACCCGGCGGTGTGCTCACCGGATCCGCCCGCCTGGCGCAGGAGGCCCGGGAAGAGGCGGCCAAGCTCAAGCGCCTGGAGGACATCGAGCGAAAGCAACGGTCGCTGGAACACAAGCGGCTGGCACTGGATGCTCAGATCGCCACGCTGCGCCTGGAATTCGAGGCCGAAGAGCAGGAAGCCCAGCGCATGATCGCGGAAGAGCAGCGCCGCGAGGAACGGCTCGACGAGGACAGAGCTGAAATGGCTCGCAGTCGGAAAGCGGACCCTCAGCCAGAGAAAGCTCAGGAGCCAACATGACCGACATCTTGAACCGGGACGACACCGCAAAGCTCCCCGCTCCGCCGGCAGAGGCGAACGAGGAAACGTGGGAACTGCGGCTGTATGTTGCGGGCCAGTCCGCCAAGTCGGTAGCCGCCTTCGCCAACTTGCGGGCACTCTGCGAGCGATACCTGCCGGGCAAGTACGAGATCGAAATCGTCGATCTGTTACAGAAACCTCAATTGGCTCGCGGCGATCAGATCGTAGCCATTCCTACTCTGGTACGGAAGCTTCCGGAGCCGATCCGCAAGATCGTAGGCGACTTATCCAACACCGAGAAGACCCTGGTTGGTTTGCAGCTTCGTCCCCGAGCCTGGTGATTTATCGTGAGAGATCCTGTGGGCAATCCAGACACCAAGGCATTCGAGGACTTGCTCAAGAAACAGAGCGAGGCCCATTACAGCCTGCGTCTATATATCACCGGCATGACGCCGCGCTCGACCGACGCCATCGCCGCCATCAAGAGCATCTGCGAAGAGCTCCTCCGGGGCCGCTATGACCTCGAAGTGGTCGACATCTATCAGCATCCGGAACAGGCAAGAGCCGCCCAGATCATCGCCTCGCCCACCCTGCTCAAGCGCCTGCCGGTCCCGCTGCGGCGCCTGATCGGGGACCTCTCTAATCGGGAACGGGTCCTGATTGGACTCGACCTCGCCGAGACCTGAGGCCGACGGCATGAAACCGCCCACCGAGCAGGGACCGAGCCTACTCGAAGCCGAGATCGCGGCCCTGCGCTTCAGGCTGGAGGAGAGCGAGGAGACAATCCAGGCTATCAGGTCGGGAGCGGTGGACGCCTTTCTGGTCGAGAGTCCGGAGGGGGAGAAGGTGTACGCCCTGGAATCGGCGGATCGTCCGTATCGGGTTCTGGTC
>DATIOP010000241.1:0-12363 GCA_035472975.1 Gemmatimonadales bacterium | reverse complement strand
GCATTATTTCCCGTCTTGCTCTTCTCTCAGTCGGCCTCGCAGCGTGCAGTGAACTGGACAACTCCGACCCCACCGCGCCGGATCAAGCGCTGACTGCAGCTGCAACGTATACCGTTCACGCCCTCAGTATTCCCACAAACGCTATCACCGGCGACGCTACCTCCATCAACGATGCCGGCATCGTCGCAGGATGGTATCGCACCAATGCGGGTTGGACCGCAGTTCGCTGGACCTCTCCCACTCAGCGGCAGAGCCTGGGCAAGCTCGCGGGGTTCAGCAACGCACTCGCCGAAGGGATCAACCAGGCGGGCACCATCGTCGGCTTCGCGTCAACGTCGGACTTCCTCAATGCTCGGGCGTTCATCTGGACTCAAGCCGGCGGCATCAAACCGCTCCCCGACCTGGGAGGCGGCAGCAGTCTGGCGATGGGGATCAACACCGCGGGAGTCGCCGTTGGCATTTCGGCCGATCCTCAGCAGGTGACCCATGCCGTCAAATGGACCGCAGCAGGCACGGTGGTAGACCTCAACCCGATGGGAGCCACTAGTGAGGCGCTGGCAGTCAACGATTCGGGTGACGTTGCCGGCTGGGTGTTCCCGAAAGGAGGTAACGCGACCCACGCCTTTCTCTGGCGTCGCAACGGCACTCGCCTCGACCTCGGCACCCTCGGCGGACCGAGCAGCCAGGCCTTCGCCATCACCGAAGGGCCGACCGTGGTCGGCGTATCCGACCGCCCCCCGCCGCAACTCCCCGTCGCCTTCATCTGGACCCAGACAACCGGCATGCGTCCCCTCGGCCTGGGTAACAACTCCGAGGCCCACGGGATCAGTCATCGAAACCGCACCGTAGGTCTTCGGATCGCAAACGACGTGAGAGGTCTCAGCCGCTTCCAGAATGTGACGCAGACTCTGCCCGACCTGGCTCCCGCAAAGGGGCACTTCTCCGCCGGGAACGCGGTGAACCGCTGCGGGAGCATCGTAGGTGATAGCGGCGACCCGCGGCCCACGAATGGGAATCCGGTGCCGGTGGTTTGGGTGATTGGGGTGTGCGACTGATGTAGAAGAGTGGAGAAGGGAGAAGGGAGAAAGGAGAAGGGAAGGGGGAAAGGGCCTCGGCTTCCCCTTCCACCTTCTTCCTTCTCCTTTCTCCTACCCGGCCGTTCCCGCCTTCTCTTCAGCCCGCCGACACCTCTCCACCAACTTTGTATCCCCGAGACGAGTGGCCATCTCGGTGAATTCCGGTGTGGGCCCCCGCCAGCGCAGCTCCTCGACTGATTGGAAAAGTGCGGCGTCGGTGCGGAGGGTCGCGAGCTGTTTGAACAGAAGTGCCAGGGTGCGCTGTTCTCCCAGGACGGTGTCAGGGAAGTCTTCGATCTTGCCGTAACGATTCAGCAGACGGGCGGCGGTGGCGTGGCCGATGCCAGGTATGCCGGGATAGCCGTCGGCCGAATCACCGATCAGGGCCAGGTAGTCGGGGATCAGGGCGGGGAGGACGCCGAACTTGGTCCGCACTCCTTCCGCGTTGAAGATCTTCTTGGCCTTGCGATCCACCTGGACCACGTGGTCGTCCTCGACGCACTGCGCGAGGTCTTTGTCGGGGGTCCAGATGCAGACCTTCTCCACCGCCTCGTCGGTCGAGGCGAGATGGGCGGCGGAGGCGAGGGCGTCATCCGCCTCGAGCTCGACCATGGGCCACACCGCGACTCCCATGGCGACGAGTGCCTCTTCGAGCGGATGAAACTGGGCGAGGAGGGCCGGTAGGATCCCGTCGCCGGTCTTGTAGTCCGCCCACAGGTCGTTGCGGAATGATTCGATGACATGATCAGTCGCTACACCGATGTAGGTGCCCTCCCGTTCGATCATCTCCAGCACACTATGCAACACGCCGGTGACCGCGCCGAACCGCCGCGCTCGACCCTGGCTGAAACGTTGCAAGCCGTAGAACTGCCGGAACAGCTCGTAGGTGCCGTCGATCAGGTGGACGATCATGGGTTGGAGAATATAGAGTGGCGGGAGGGCGGAAGGGCGGTAAGGCGGTAGAAAAACTGGAGAACGACTAAGGATGTCATTCCGAGCGTAGCGAGGAATGACAGTCCCTAACATTTCAGTTCCAGCCAATCACCGTCCCGCCTTCACGCCCTACCGCCTTGTCGTCCTCTGCCCGACACGCACCTCGTCCAACCTCTTACTCCCGCATTCCCTCGGCAGTGAATGTGTCTCCCATCGCCGATCGCTATTCTCTCCTATCACAACGGAGAGATGATCATGCAAGCGAACGACGAACACGAATGGCGCTGGCACCGTTGCTCACTCCTGGGCTGCGCGGCCGGTCCGCTCCGGGTCCGACCCCATCCTCACCTCCGCGACCGCTGGTCGGTCGGGTACACCGAGGGTCCTCTCTACGTAGTCCCGGGTCCCCAACCCCTCTGTCCCCGCTGTGGGCACTGGCTGGAAGAGCTGGCACCCACCGGGGCGACTGTCCTCGCACGCCGGCGCTCCTCACCGCGGCTCACGCATCGGCTTAGATGGCTTTAGGGATTGAAGATTGAAGATGTCAGATTGAAGATTTCAGATTGAAGATTTGACCGGGCACGCCCAATCTTCAATCTTAAATCTTCAATTGCTGTTACAACACCAGCTCCAGATACAGAATCACACTGTCGTAACGCAGCCCGCCCTGGGCGGCGATATGACCAGGAACGACTCCCACCTCCTTGTAGCCCAGACGCATATAGAACCGTTCGGCGCTTCCTCCGTGACGGGTATTCAGGAGGATCAGGGAGCGTCCCCGCCGCCTGGAGGTCTCGTGGAGCGCGGTCATCAGCTGTTTCCCGACGCCTTGTCCCCGCATTGTCGCCCCGACCAGCAGCTTGTGGACCTCGGCGCGGTGACGGGCCGCCGGCCAGTAGGGCAGGAACAACTGGCCGGCGCCCACGAGTTCCTCCTCCGCGTAGGCCGCGAGCAGAAGACGAGTTCCGGAATCCAGCTCGGACCGGAGCGACAGCCAGTAGTCCCTAGCCGCGTTGTGAGTCACTGGCGCGACATAGCCAAGCGATGCCCCGCCATTCACCGTTTGCTTGAAGAGTTCAGTGAAGGATGCAACCTGGTCCTCGAGGTCCGCCGAGGAGACCGGGAGAATGTTGATGGCCATCTTCTTGGCTGCGTCGGTTGGATTCATGATGGACTCAGAACAGGTTGCTGGATGGAGTAGCGGTGGAAACGGCTAATGCAGGCTCTTGAAGCGGCTCGGCTGGCGCCTCGTCTGGCGAGAGCTCGAAGGACCCGTCCAACCGGGCCATCACCACCGTCGCGAGGCAGTTGCCGGTGAGGTTGAGGGAGGTCCGGGCCATATCCATCAGCTCGTCCACGCCGAGGATGACGGCGACCCCCTGAAGCGGAAGGCCGAACTGCACGAGGGTCGCAGACAGGACGACCAGGGAGGTACGGGGAACCGCGGCGAGTCCCTTACTGGTGAGCATCAGGGTCAGCATCATCAGGATCTGCTGCTCAATCGGCATGTGAATCCCGGCGGCCTGTGCTACGAAGATCGATGCCATCGCCAGGTACAGCGTGGTGCCGTCCATGTTGAAGGCGTAGCCGGTGGGCAGCACGAAGGCGACGATGCGCTTTGGCACGCCAAGCTTCTCAAGGTTCTGGAGCGCGCGGGGGAGCGCCGCTTCGGACGAGGCGGTCGTGAAGGCGACAAGAAAGGGTTCCTTGATCGTTTGCCAGAAGCGCCGTACGGGGACCTTGAAGAGGATCGCGATCGGCAGCAGCACGACCAGAGCGAAGACGACAAGGGCGCCGTAGAGTGTGAACACGAGCGCCCCGAGGTTCTTGAGCACGCTGAGCCCGTTTCGTCCCACCGTTACCGCCATGGCGGCGCCGATCCCGACTGGGGCGAACTTCATCACATACCCGACGAACTTGAGCATCACCTCGCTCAGACTCTCGCAGAAACCCAGCATGACCTGCTTGTGATGAGCCGGCACCTGGGACAGCGCCACCGCGAACATGATGGCGAAGAAAGTGACTTGCAGCGCCTCGTTCCTCGCCGCGGCGTCGAAGATGCTGACCGGCACGATGTGCTCCAGCGTGCCCGCGAGAGTTGGCTTCGCCGCCACGTCTATGCCGGTCTCGGTGGCTGTGATCGGGAGATTTATCCCCAGACCAGGCTTCACCAGGTTGACTGCGACGAGACCAACGATCAATGCCAGCGTCGTCACGATTTCGAAGTACACGAGGGACCGGAAGGCGAGCTTCCCGACCCGTTTCAGGTCGTCGCCGTGGCCGGCAATCCCCACTACTAGTGTTGCGAAAAGAAGGGGTGCAATCAGACACTTGATGAGGCGCAGGAAGACGGCGGAGAAGACCTGGAGCGAGGTGGCGTGGAAACCGCTCGAGCTGTCGGGGAAGAGGTATCCGACTGCAACACCGACCACCATCGCGAGGAGGACCGACTGGGTCGGGGAGAGCCGCCATCGGGTCCGAGGCTCATAAGAAGAGGGAAGCGTCGCTGACATCGTTCGACCGGTCGAAGGTGAGTCACCTGATCCCTGGCGTAATGAAGGGCGGGCGCCGTTCTCGACGCCCACCCCTTGCTACGAAAGACCTACTGGATCGGATGGGGTTCACCCGCGATGAAATCGTCGGTCGCGACCAGGTCCGCGTCTCCACCCGCGCTGATGTCCCGGTTGCTGCCCGTAATGCCCGCCGCGCCCGCGATGATGCGTACCCGGGCCACGACCGGCTTGCTGAAGGTCACGCCCACGAACGAGTGGCCATTGGCATCCGACCGAACCGGCGCGTTCACCTTCTTGAGCAACCGCCCCTGGGCGTCGAAGAAAGCCAGCGAGGTGGAACCCGCGACGTCCACATCGGAGAAGACGACGCCGAAGCCGCTCGTCCGAGCCGGAGTGGTGCTGCCGGCGACCTGGAAATTCACCCGGATGATCGGGCTGCCGACCGCAATGAAGATCTTGGTCGGGCTGAAGGCCTTGAACTCATTCCCGTAGGCGGGATTCAGATCGGCCAGGTTGTTATCGCTCACCCGGAAGCCGACGCCTTCAGTCGTGAACACCTGACCACGAGGCACCACGCGATTGAACTGGTCGCCGGGGAAGTTGCTCAGATTGGTGAGCGTGGCCGGAACCGCGTCCCAGTTGATCTCCCGACGGCCGGCGCCCTGCTCGCCCACAATGGTGTTGGAGGGGTCGCCCAGCTGGGCGCGGAAAGTCGCCAGGGCCTGCGTCAAATCACCGCTCGCCCTGGTCACCCGAGCCTCAACGTCCGGCGCAGCGATATAGCCGTTGCCGTTGCCGCTATTGGCGTCGTTCGCGCTGTTCGCCTTGTCGTATCCACATCCCACCGTCACCAGGGTCAACCCGATGAACCCGGCCGTCATCCCACTACCAAATCGTCCAGCCATGCTACCCTCTCTTCTTGTCGTTGAGCCGCGGGCTTCGGCGCGTTCGCCGGCCAGCCCCGTGCGACCCGGTGTGTGAAGCGGAGGTGAAGCTAGGAGAAGCGGTGAGTCGCGGGGATCGGGTGCGGGCGGCGTTACAGGTAAGGGCTTGGAGTACTGGTGATAGGACAGGGGACTACAGAGCGTGGGCGGGAGGGTGCACTCCTTCCCCTAGATTCCACCACCGCTAGCTTCAACCTGTGATCCCGATCACCCGACCTCGCTTCCTGCTGCTGCTCTCGCTGTCGGCCGTCTTATGGTCGGCGGGGTGCCGGCACAATGGACGTGCCGTGGCGAAGGAGCCGCGCGGTGCGCGGAAGGCGCCGGTTGAGTCGGTGGCAGAGCGGGTGAAGGAGATCGATCACGTTGGGCCGAGGGCGGCCAAGGATCGCGCGGCGCTCGCCAACCTGGGACGAGGTCTGCACGATCCCCGGAAACTGGTTCGGGATCAGGCGGCATACTGGCTGAGCAAGGCGGGCGCCGAGGCCGTTCCTGTTCTCGTCACGGCCTTGGAGGACACGAACACAGAGATCAGCACCACGGCTGCGTATGCCCTCGGACTCATGGGCGAAGCGGCGGCTCCGGCGGTGCCCGCTCTCACCCACCGACTTGGTGGAAACGTCGATACGCTGGCGAACATGTCGGACTGGGCGCTTACCCAGGTCGGGCCCCGCGGTCAGGGCGGGTTTATACCGTTGCTGCGCGATTTGCGTTACGGCAATGCCTTCGATCGGGCCAACGCTGCACAACAGTTCTCGCTCTACGGCGACGCCTCGGCGGTCGCGATTCCGCTCCTGGCGCGCACGCTCGAGGACCCCGATCCGATTGCAGCGCAGGCGGCGGCGGACGCGCTGGTGCGCATTGGCCCCCGGGCTTCTCTCGCAGTACAAGCGATGTTGACCAGTCCCAAGCCGCCGGCTCGTCTTCTCGCGCTGCTGGTCCTCAGCAAGATGCGAACTCCCTATTTCTGATTCACCTCGAGGCACGAACGCGATCGCCGCGGGCCTGCTTGCCCTGCATGGGCTGCTGGCCTGGAGCGTTCGAGTCCCGGCCATCACGGCGGGCAACGATGACGCGGTTTATCTGCTGCTGGCTCGCTCACTCCGGAGTGGCCGCTACCTGGATCTGTTCTACGTTGGCCTCCCCACCCATTCGCAGTACCCGCCGATCTATCCCGGATTCCTGGCATTACTGGGGAGCATCTTCGGCGAACAGCTGAGCCTCTTTCTGGTTGCGAACATTCTGCTCTCCATGACCGCGCTCGCTCTGTTCTTCTCGGTCGCCCGGCGGCGCGACCCGAAGATTGCGCTCTTCGCACTCGGGGTTTGCGCGGTAAACCCGATGCTTTTGGCGATGGCGGGCGCTCTCCGGAGCGAGCCTCTGTGCATGGTGCTCACCGCGCTGGCCCTCTGGCTCGCTGATCGCCCCGTGGTCAGCACGCGCTTTCGTTCAGGATCTGCCGCCTCCGCGATCGGGGCTGCGCTGACCCGTTCCGCGTCGGTCACCCTGGTCGCTGCCTTGGCTCTGCTCTGGATCCTGCAGAGGCAGTGGCGCGCCTTCCTGGCGCTGTCGGTAGCCGCCGCATTGACGGTCGCTCCCTGGCTGGTCTGGACCATGGTCGCCCCGCATAAGGTCGCCGGGCGTTCCTACATCGCCGATGCGACGCTGGTGACACCTGCCCCTCAACCGCCCGAAAGCGGGGTGGTGATTCCCGACACGACTCCACCTCCGGAAGCCCAACAGGTCACAGCCCCATCTCCTCCCGGACTGGGCTCGGCCTTGATCGGACGCGTAAAACAGAACCTGCCGGCCTATGCTATCGTGTCACTCGGAATCCTGGCACTTCCGAGCGTCGCCGGCACCCGGGTGGACAACATGGTTTGGCTGATCGTGATCGTGAGTTTCGGAGCGGTTGGACTCTGGGGGATGTGGCGATGGTGGACCGGGGCGTGTCTCGCGCTACTCTGCCAAGGCGCATTGCTGGCGTTCTGGCCTTACGTTCTCGAGCGATATCTCGTGCCGGTTCTGCCTCTCGCGATTCTCGCCCTGGCCTTCGGGGCCAGCAGGATCGGGACCCTCCTTCCTCGCCTGAAGGGTGGAGTGGTTCTGCCTGCCGCTCTGGCCGCGGCGATGCTGGCGGGCGCGGCTCCCCTGGTTGGGGGAATGAAGACGAGGGCCTCGGAGTGCCGTTCTACTGTCGCCGAGCAAAGGTCTCGCTGTGGATCACCAGAGGAGCGGGCCTTCTTCGAGGCCGCCGCCTTCATCGCCAGCTCCACGCCGGAGACCGCCCGCTTCCTGGCCGCGAAGGAGGGCGCGTTCTATTACTACGCCCACCGCCAGGTGGTCCCCATCTACGGCGTTCTCGGAGGTGAGGTGAAGGACATTCTCCCATACCTCGCCGAGAACGAGGCGGAGTATGTCTTCCTGAGCCATCTGAAGGTGGACGAGTGGGTGATCGCCCGGCCGCTCGAGGCCATCTGTTCCGACCTCGATCTGGTTCACTCCTGGGGAGCGACCACTCTGCTGCTGCGAGTAGACAAAGGTGCTGGAAACAAGGCCGCCTGCGAGGCAATCCATGCCTACGCGGAGGCTCCGTGGGGGAATCGTCTCTTCCGGGCGGTGGATCCGCGCTAGGCGCGCGGGGGAGTCGGTTCGGTCCTCTGCTCGGGCGCGGGGCCCAGAACATCGGACAGCTCGGCCCGTCTCCTCGGATAAATCATCTCGTCCCAGCTGTGCGGGACAGGAAGGAATTCTGACAACGCGATCCATGCCGAGGTGAGGACAATCGCAATCCCGGCGAGGACGATGGGAGCGGTGAGTGGCATATGGAGCTCGACCGCCGTCGCCACGGCCAGGCCCATGATGATCGCAACCACCCAGTGAGGCGACAGCATGAGCCACGGTGAGCCCGCGGCGCGCAACTTGAGAGTCACGGTATAAATGCCGGTGGTTCGCCGAACGGCGCGCCAGGCGGCGATACACTGATAGGGCCACTTGGCAAATTGGAGCAGGGCAGCGCGCCAGTGCATCCCGCCTTCCCGCTTCGGGTCCAGGAAGAAGCGCCGGCGGAAGAGCCCAACCGCGCCAAGAAAAACCATCAACGCAGTCAGGTATCCCAAGGCAACCGGGCCCAAGTACTCCGGCGCCCGACCGCGGAAGAGCAACTCGGCGAGTACCGTGTAGGCGAACGGAATGGTGAAGGCCCGCAGGTAATAGGCGCCGTGAAAAAGGCTGAGAAAGCGATCGGCCAGTGAAAGTTCCCCCATCATCTGGGGCAAGACGTGGAGCTTGATGTCTATGACGCTCCTCCCCCAGCGGATCTGCTGTTTGAGGTATCCTTCCCAATCAACCGGCGTCATTCCCAGCGCCAGGATTTCGGCCAGATAGACACCCTGCCACCGGCTGGCGCGATAACGGAGTGTGATCAGCAGATCGTCGGCATCATGCGCCGCAAAGCCTCCCACCTCCATGAGCGCGGAGATCCGCTGGGTGGTGTGGCTTCCGATCAGGATGGTCTGTCCCATCCCGTAACTCGCCATCAAGTGGGCCGAATAGTAGGCGTAGCTCTCCTCCGCGGCCCCCCGGGCGATGAAGCTCGCGTCCTGGTTGTAGTAGACCTGTGGGGCCTGGACGTACCCAACGAGGGGATCACGGAAGAACCCCAGCACCCGGGTCAGGTAGCTCTTCTCGGGAACGTGGTCCGGATCGAACGCGGCGAGAATCTGGTATTGCGTAGTACCGATCTCACCGAGCCACGCGTTGTAATTGCCATACTTGGTGCCCTTGGCGAACCGTCCTTCCGTCGCCTGGAACGGGTCGCGGTGTTTTCGGGAATAATGGCGGACGCCGAGCCTCTGGCAGAGCGCGGCCACATCGGGGCTGTCACCTTCGTCCAGGACCCAGGTGTCGTGGGGATAGTCCATTGCCAGCATCGCCCGGAGCGACTGGGCGAGCATGTCGATGGACTCGGCATCGGGGACGAAGGTCGTCACCACGGCGACCTTCAACCCCGGTACGGGAGGCACCGGTGTCGGGCGGCGCATGCTCCAGAGAAAGAGCCAGCGGCCGAACCAGGAACCGAGGTGGAAGACGAGGAGGGCGGTTGCGACCAGGAAAGCGGCTTCGAGGGCGCCTTGGCGGAACCAGAACCAGACAAAGGCAGCGGTCGCGGCGACGGCAAGGATGGTCAAGCCGAGATACAGCTTTCGCTCTCCGGGAGTCATGACCGGAGAGTTCTTGACTCGAAGCGGTTCGGTCGCGGCCGTCCTAGCCGAGTACTCCCCCATTACCCTCTTTCGCCCAAGTGGCAGCCGAAATTGTGGCAACTGTGCAACCACCTTGTTGCGGGGATAGGTCGCAGACGACCAGCTCTTGAGGACGCGGCGCGCGGGGGCGTGAGCCGGGTTCTTCTCGGGGCAAGTACCACACCACCAACTCGCACTCTGTCGCCTCGCTTGGCTAGTCTCTATGTTCCGCCTAAAGACGCTTTCATGCTTCGTTTCTACCCGGCAGACGCCACCAACCCATCATGCGCCCGGTCCCGTATGCGCAAGCTGGCAGGGGCGTGTGACAGCGGGTCAGTCGGTCTTGTGCGATTTGACCGGAGACACAGCTTCGAATGATTGAGCCGACCGAAAAAGCGCTGGCCCGGGGCCCTGGATCTTTCTCGCTGCCGGAGGGGGGAGAACGCGCCTCGATCGTGACCGATCTCCGCGCCATCGCTTCCGACCTGGTCGCGTTCCGGGAGCTCCTGGTCGAGCTCACGATTCGCGACATCCGCATCCGGTACAAACAGGCGGTCATGGGAGTCTTCTGGGCGATCCTGACTCCCCTCGTGTTGCTGCTCTCAGGGTGGATTCTCCGCCTGGCTTTCGGTCGCCTCAGCGGGGAGGCTCCCAATGACGCGGCAATGGCGGGACTGGCCGTCAAGTCGCTCGGTTGGGCCTTTTTCGTTGGTGCGCTTGGCTTCGGGACGGCAAGCATCACCGCGAACCTGTCCCTGGTGACTAAAACCTACTTCCCCCGCGAGATTCTGCCTCTGGCATCGGTGCTGACCCAGCTCGTGGATGCCGGCATCGGCACGGTGGCGCTGGTGTTGGCGCTGCCCTTCTTCAGTGTTCACCTCTCCATTGCGTTCCTGTGGGTGATCCCACTTGTCTGCATGCTGATCATGATCACGACCGGGGCCGTGCTGCTCGGAAGCTGTGCCAACGTGTTCTTTCGCGACGCGAAACACCTGGTACAGCTGGTCCTGTCCTTCGGAATTTTCTTTACGCCGGTATTCTTCGATCTCGACGCCTTCGGGCCGGTGGGTGCCAGGATTGCCATGCTCAACCCGCTGGCCCCCGTCCTCGAGGGCTTGCGGCTGGCAGTGGTGCACGGTCATAACCTGCTCCAGCCACTCACCTCGGCCCACGGCGACTATCTGGTCTGGGCGCCGTGGTATCTGGGATACGCCGCGATCTGGGCCGTCGTTCTGCTGGGAGCGAGTGCCGTGATCTTTCATCGCTCCGAGTTCGTCTTCGCCGAGTACGTGTGAGGCCGCGATCGGTCGGGCGGGTCGAGTTTGAAGCGGTCTGGAAGAAGTTTCGCACCGGCGAACTGCACAACCGCTTGCGCGACTTTATTCCAGCGATGGTGTCCCGGGCGTTCCGCGGCCGTCCCGCGGACGGTGCGCTCGGGGGCGGGGAGTTCTGGGCCGTTCGTGACGTCAGCTTCACGCTGGGACCGGGCGATGCGCTGGGGATCATCGGTCCCAACGGCGCGGGGAAATCCACCGTCCTCAAGCTGCTCACCCGGATACTCCGGCCAACCCATGGCCGGTGTCTCACCCAGGGACGGGTCGGAGTCCTTATCGAAGTGGCCGCGGGATTTCATCCCGATCTGACCGGCCGGGAAAACATCTTCCTTCAGGGCGCCATCATGGGGATGCCACGGAAGGAAATTCTCCGGAAGTTCGACGAAATCGTCGCCTTCTCGGGGGTCGAGTGGTTTCTCGATACGCCGGTCAAGCGCTATTCCAGCGGCATGCACACCCGGCTCGGCTTCGCGATCGCGGCTCACCTCGATCCCGATGTGCTGATCATCGACGAGGCGCTCGCCGTGGGCGACGCGGCGTTTCAGCGGAAGGCGTTCGCCCGCATCACCGAGCTGGCCCGAAGCAACATCCCGGTCGTCGTGGTCTCCCACCAGCTGGAGACCATCGCCCGGCTCTGTACCGAGGCAATCCTCATGTCCCAGGGCGCCGTAGTGCGACGGGGGACACCGCAGGAGTGCATCGTGGCCTACCTTGCCGCCGAGCACAACTCCTCTCAGGCTCGGCTCGCGCCTACCGCGGTCGTGATCGAAGAGCTGCGCGTCGAACCCGGCGAGTCCGTGGCTTCCGGCGAATGGACGACGATCACGCTCATATGCAGCATTTCCGGTCCGGGTCCCTCCGATTCTGAAGCAATCGGCATACGGATTCGTTCCGCAGAGAGCGGAGAACCTGTCTTCGAAACCACGACGCTGTCCCTGGGCTACGACCTGCCCAAATCGGGACGGTTCTCGCTGACACTGGAGCTCCAGCTCAACCTGCCATCCGGGGTGTATCCCGTGGAAAGCTTCGTGTGGAATCGAATGGCTGGCCGCGAGCTGGGTGGCGGTCCTGGCGGAGCGGTACGGGTCGAGGGTGGCCCGGAGTTTGAGGGAACGGTGCAGATGAATGCCAGGGCCCGACTCGAGCTCAGGGCCTTTTAGGTCGCGACCGTCTCCAGGATCGTCGTCCCGATGCCCACCGCAGTACTCGATCTCGACGCCGAACGGCTTCCCAGCGAGATGGCCCTGCCCGCAAGGTATGGCCATGCGCTCCTGCTCTTTCGCTGGAAGGGCAAGCCGGTCGGCCAGGTCACTCTTGCCGTG
>DATIOP010000240.1:0-2531 GCA_035472975.1 Gemmatimonadales bacterium | reverse complement strand
CGTGAAACGGTAGCGTAGCCGAGAAGGAGGGCGCAAAGGGCGAGGACCACACCGAAGCCGGCTGCGATCTTCAGCAGCGCCTGAGATACCTCGACTGCTTTCGAGGCACCTGAGCCAGGTGGCACGATGACAAGAGTCCACTTCCGTTCGCCCATTCGCCTACCTTAGCTAAACTATTGGAGTGATGTGAATAAGCTGGCGTTATAATGCCAATCGGTCCCGGGCCTGTCAAGGCACGAGACGACACGTTCAACTGTTGTACTGTCAAGTTTTTAGGAGGCTAACTTGGGGAAAAGTCCGGCGGGTTTTCTGACCTGCAGGCCGGCTACCTGGGGGCGCTCCAGCCCCTGAATCCGGCTCTTTTCAGCCCGGCCCTCCAAGCCCAGATGGCTCCAAAGCTCCTCGGCCTTCCCGGGAAGGAACGGGGAGGTCAGGACAGCGAGCCGGTAGAGACAGCGGGCCAGCGCGGCGAGGGTGGCATCGAGTTCGGTCTCCTTGCCCTCCTTGGCCAAAGTCCAGGGGGCGCGCTGGACGATGAACTGGTTCGCCTCCCCCATCAGGCTCCAGGCAGCCTCCGCGCCACCCTTGAGGTCGGTGGCATCCATGGCCTTCCGATAAGCGGTCAGCGCGGCCACTCCAGCTGCATCCAAGGGGGTATCCGCTCCTTCGGGCACCGCTCCCGACCGGTACTTCTCGATCATGGCGAGGGAGCGTGAGGCGAGATTCCCAAGCCCGTCGGCCAGGTCGCTGTTGTAGCGCGCGTCGAATCGCTCCCAGCTGAATTCTCCGTCTCCCGAGAAGCCGACCTCCCGCAACAGGAAGTAGCGCAGCGCATCCGGTCCGTGGTGGGTGATTGCCTCCGATAAGTCGAGCCGCACCCCGGCGCTCTTGGAGAACCGGTCGCCACCGAGATAAATGAAGCCATGGGCCCAGACCTGTTCCGGCAATGCTTCACCGGCAGCCTCGAGCATCGCGGGCCAGATCACCGTGTGGAACCGGGTGATGTCCTTGCCGACCACGTGAATCTGGGCGGGCCAGCTGGCGCGGGAATTGGGGAATCGCTGCGCGGTCCAGTAGTTCGGCAGGGCGTCGAACCAGACGTAGGTGGTTTGGGTTTCGCCGTCGCTCGTCGGACGGGGGAAGGGCACCCCCCAGCTGAAGCGGCTGCGGCTCGCCGAGACGTCCTCCAGTCCTTCTCTCAGGAGTCCGAGAATTTCGTTGCGGCGGATCTCGGGCTGGACGAAGTCCGGTTTCCTGGCGAGCAGCTCCTCGAGGAACGTCTGGTAGCGGGAGAGGCGGAAGAACCAATTCCGCTCCTCGACCAGCTCGAGGGTCCGGGTGGGATGCAGCGCGCAGTGCCCGTCCACGATGTCCGCTTCGGTCTTGAACGACTCACATCCGACGCAATAAAGCCCGGAGTACGACTTTTCGTAAAAGTCATCCGGGTTCCGCGCGAAGATCTTCTCGATCAGCTCACGCACTCCCGCCTTGTGCTCGGGGGCGGTGGTGCGAATAAACTGGTCGTAGCTGATGTTGAGGTCTGCCCAGGTGCGCTGGAAGGACGTCGCCACCTGATCGACCAGGGCCTGGGGCGTGATGCCCTGGTCGGCCGCGGTCTGGGCCACTTTCTGGCCGTGCTCGTCCATGCCGATGAGGAACCAGACGTCGTCCCCCTTCAGCCGGTGATATCGCGCGATGCAGTCGGCGCCGACCTTTTCGAAGGCGTGGCCCATGTGGGGGTCGCCATTCGCATAGTCGATCGCCGTCGTAATGAAGAAGCGACCCACTCAGGACTCAGTCGGAGGGGACTCGGGGCCTTCGCTCGCTCCGCCACGGCCTCTGCGGCCACGCCGCCGCCGCCGACGTCGCGGCCCGTTTCCCGGCTCTCCGGGGGCCTGAGATGAAGGAGGCGGGGACTCCCTGGCGGGAGCCGGAGCCGGAGCAGGAGCAAGCGCCGGAGGAGGAGAGATGGTGACCGCTTCCGGGTGGGCGGCTTCCATTTCGTCCCGGAGTTGCACCAGCGGAATAATGCGCGAGCCCTGCTCTTCGTGGCGGAGGAAGACCCGTTCCCGGAAGATGTCCACCGCCACCACCTTCTCCGGGCCGCGGGCAGTCTGAAGCGTCTTTCCCTCGCGGGGGAATCGCTTGCGCGAGGCGACGTAGAACTCGTGCTCGTACTTGAGGCAGCAGAGCAGCCGGCCGCAGCCGCCAGAGATTTGGGCCGGGTTGAGCGAGAGGTGCTGATCCTTGGCCAACGCCAGGCTCACCGGGGACAACTCGGTCAGCCAGGTTGAGCAGCAGTATTCCCGGCCGCAACGGCCTACGCCCTTGAGCCGTGCCGCCTCATCGCGCACGCCGATCTGACGCAGCTCGATCCGGGTACGAAACTGTGCTGCGAGATCGCGGACCAGTGCGCGAAAGTCCACCCGCTTTTCGGCCGTGAAAAAGATGGTGAGCTTGCCCCGGTCCCATTGCCACTCGGCATCGCTCACCTTCATCTCGAGGGAGTGTTGCCGGACCTTGTCGATCAC
>DATIOP010000239.1:0-14348 GCA_035472975.1 Gemmatimonadales bacterium | reverse complement strand
GGTACGGCGGGCATCCTGACAAGGAGCGAAGAGCTCCAGGGAGGTTACCATGTCGGAGATCGATGAAGTCCTCAAGAAAAATCGGCGTTACTCGGGTGAGCGAGCCCCGGTGCTGTTACCCCTGCCCCCGTCCCGGCACCTCGCGATCGTGACTTGCATGGATGCCCGGCTCGACCCAGCCTCGGCGTTCGGCCTCTCCGAAGGGGATGCGCATGTGATCCGAAATGCCGGCGGCAGAGCTCAAGATGCGATCCGCTCCCTTGTGATATCGCAGAGGCTCCTGGGTACGAACGCGATAACCGTTGTGCACCACACTGAATGCGGCATGCTCACTTTCGCCAATGACGATCTCTACCAGAAGGTGGAGAAGGACCTCGGTTCGGATGCGAGCGGTATCGACTTCCTTCCCTTTCCCGACCTCCACAAGAGCGTCCGGGATGACGTCGAGTTTCTGCGCAAGAGTCCCCTCATTGCGCCCGATACCGAGATCCGGGGATTCGTCTACGACGTGAAGACCGGCCAACTCTCGGAAGTAAAGACAGGCGAAACGGCCGGGAGCACGCGGTGACACCCGGACGATGTCCCCCGGCTGGCGTGTCGAGGAAGGCGGGAGAAGCATGACGCTTTCCCCTGCCCCCGTCGCGCCAGTCCGCGATCTTCAGCTGGGAGATTTCCGTACCGAACGCGGCGAAATCATTCGCCACGCCAGACTGCGCTACCGAACCTACGGCGATCCCGAGCTGGGAGCCGAGCAAGGTTGGGTGCTCGTGTTCCACGCGCTGACCGGAGGCCACGAGGTACACCAGTGGTGGGAGCCGCTTCTCGAACCGGGCAAGCTGCTGGATCCCGCCCGCCGCCCGATCCTCGCGGCCAATCTGCTGGGTGGCTGCTACGGATCGAGTGGTCCTGCTCCGGGAGATCCGAGCGCGGAGAATTTTCCGGATCTCACCACTGGAGACCTGGCCCGGGCCCACGGCCCGTTGCTCGAGGAATTGGGAATCACGCGACTGGCCCTGGCCACCGGTGGTTCGCTGGGCGGCATGGTGGCGCTTCAGTGGGCCAAGCTGGCGACGGTGCCTACCGAGAGCGTCGTGGTCTTTGCCGCGCCTGCCTGGACTTCGGCCCAGGCCATTGGGTGGAATGCCGCGCAGCGGCTGGCCATCGAAGCCGATCCCCGCTGGCAGGGAGGGTGTTACGCGCCGGGCGAAGGGCCGGCGGCCGGGCTCGCCGCCGCCCGGGCAATCGCGATGATCACCTACCGGAGCGCGATCGAGTTCGAGACCCGCTTCGGGCGCCGGCAGACGCGCCGGGCAGCACAGTTCGATGCGGAGTATTACCTGAGGCGCCAGGGAGACAAGCTGGTCGCGCGATTCGACGCCGCCAGCTATGTCAGCCTGATGCGGAGCATGGATCTCCATGATGTGGGAGACACCGGCGTCGCCGCGGAGGAGACACGGGTTCGGGTCAACCGGCTGATCGGCGTCGGCATCGATACCGACATCCTCTACTACCCCGCCGAAGTAGAGCAGTGGGTCGCGGCCTACGCCGCCGCCGGAGTCGACGCCCGTTATCGGGAAATCAAGTCACCCTACGGGCACGACGCGTTTTTGATTGAGTGGGATGAGGTGGAGGGGGTGCTGCGGGAGGCGTTGGGGGAGAATTGAAAATTGGTAATTGGTAATTGAGAATTTGAAACTTCGAGGTGATCGAGCTTTCAATTATTAATTATCAATTATCAATTACCAAATGCCAATCTGCCTCAGGCCAGAAAACTCTCCAACGCTCTCGCCCGACTCACGTGCCGCAGCCGGGTGAGGGCCTTCTCCTTGATCTGGCGAACCCGTTCACGGGTGATGCCCAGCAGGCTACCGATTTCTTCCAGGGTCATCGGCTCGGGGCCATCGAGGCCGAAGTAGAGCCGCAGGATCTTGGCCTCCCGTTCCTTCAGAGTTCCCAGCACCTCCTCGATCGATTCGCTGAGCGCGTGCTCGAACGTGTCGGCATCGGGGCCCGGATTCTGAGTGTCGGGGAGATAGTCCAGCAGCTTGTTGTCTTCGCCGGGAGTAAGCGGGGCGTCGAGGGACAGGTGATTCTGGGAGATGGAGAGGGTTTTCTGCACCTCTTCCATCGAGATGTCCATTCCCTCGGCGATCTCGGACGGGGTGGGTTCCCGTCCCAGCTCCTGGAGCAATGCGGAGGACCGCTTGCCGATCCGATGCAGGGTTCCGGCCCGGTTGAGCGGAACCCGGACTATCCGGCTCTGCTCGGCCAGGGCCTGAAGAATCGCCTGCCGGATCCACCAGACCGCATAGGAAATGAACTTGATTCCCTTGGTCTCGTCGAACTTGTGAGCCGCGCGGATCAGGCCGAGGTTGCCCTCGTTGATGAGGTCGGCGAGGGAAACGCCCTGATTCTGGTATTTCTTGGCGACAGAAACCACGAAGCGGAGATTGCTGCGGACCAGCTTGTCGAGCGCCTCCTCGTCCCCGATGCGGATTCGCTGGGCGAGCGTGACCTCTTCCTCCTGCGGGATCAGCGGGTACTTGCTGATCTCCCGGAGATACTGATCCAGCGAACCTTCATCAAATGAGTGGCCTCGCTTGCCGGTGCCGACTCGCATTGGGCGCATCAGACTCGACCTCGGGGCGGGCAGAGGGAGGGATGACTTGAGAACCTTAGCCCCGCTCTATCGGAGGCGCAAGCGGGGCAGACCCCATTTTCAGATCTCATAGTTGTCGATCTGCGCGCGTTGCAATGTGCCGGAAAAATCCGCATAGCCGACTTTGGTCTCGGAGTAGAACTCAAACACCTCCCAGCCTCCTTCGCGATGACCATTGCCGGTCTGCTTGACGCCTCCGAACGGCAGGTGGGCCTCTGCTCCGATGGTGGGTGCGTTCACATAGGTGATTCCATTGTCCAGTTCCTGGAGGGCCCGGAATGCGGCGTTCACATTGCGGGTGTAGATCGAGCTGGAAAGCCCGTACCGCACCCCGTTGTTGATCTGGATCGCCTCGTCCAGAGAGCCGACCCGGATCACAGCCAGCACCGGCCCGAAAATTTCTTCCTGCTCCAGGCGGCTGCCAGCCTTTACCCTGGTGAACACGGTCGGCTGGTAGAACCAACCACGATTTAGCCTCGCACCCCGGGGCCGCGAGCCGCCAAGGACCAGCTCGGCACCTTCTTCGAGGCCGAGTGCGACGTAGCGCTCGACTTTGTCCCGCGAAGCCTGGTGAATCAGGGGACCAACTTCCGTCCCCCGCTTGCGGCCATCCCCCAGCTTCAGCCCTCCGGCAGCCGAGACAAGACTCGCAACGAACCGGTCGTGAATCTTCCGGTGGAGGATAAGACGGCTCGTCGCGGTGCAGCGTTGTCCGGTCGTGCCGAAAGCACCCCAGAGCACGCCCTCGAGCGCCAGATCGAGGTCGGCGTCGTCCATCACGATCATCGCGTTCTTGCCGCCCATCTCCAGCGAGACTCGCTTGTGCATCCGCCCGCCGGCCTCGGCGATGGTCGAGCCGGTCGCGGTGGAACCGGTGAAGGAGATGAGCGGAACGTCGGGATGCTCTACCAGCGTGCGACCGGCGACTTCGCCACGTCCGTGCACCAATTGGATCACTTCGGGCGGGAACCCCGCCTCGAGGGCCAGCTCGACTAAGCGGTGTGCACTGTGAGGGACGTCTTCCGAGGGCTTCAGCACCACGCTGTTTCCACACAGCAACGCGGGAAACATTTTCCAGGTAGGAATCGCCATGGGAAAATTGAATGGCGTGACCAGACCCGCGATACCAATCGGCCGGCGATAACTCATGGCCCACTTGCTGCGCAGCTCGGAGGGGACCGTCCGTCCGAAGAGGCGACGCCCTTCACCGGCGGCGTAGTAGGCCGTGTCGATTCCTTCCTGCACATCGCCCCGTGTTTCCGACAGCACCTTGCCCATCTCCCGAGTCATGCCGGCGGCAAGCTCTTCCTTCTTCCCGGCGAGCAGATCGCCCAGCCCGCGGAGCAGATCGCCCCTCGCTGGAGGCGGAACGGCCCTCCACGCCTCGAATCCACGACGGGCGGAACGCACCGCCGCGGCGACATCTTCCGGACCTGAGTCGGGAAACCGGCCAATCAGATCCGAAGTGTCCGCCGGGTTCCGGTTTTCGAAATACGCTCCGGAGAGCGGAGGCACCCATTTCCCGCCAATAAAGTTCTTAAATGTGGTTGGCATGCGAGAAGGTCAGGAACAGACCCAGTAGGCGATGTGCTTGGCGTAGCCGACACGGGGCAGGATCTCCTGGCCCGCGAGGTAGATGCCCCACAGCACGACCAACAGAGAGAGCGTATGAGCCCAGCCGAGCCGGCGGTACCAGGACGAGATACCGCTCCAGACACCGGCGACAATGACGGTGACAGCGGCGCCGAGGTAGAAGAAGAGTTCCACTCCGCACTGATGAGCGTAGGGCCACTGGGTCATGGCGCCCGCCAGCACCAAACCCAGCAAAACCCGGAGCCAGGTGGAGAATGCGGCGCGCTTGCTCACCACCACCACGGGAGATTCGGGAGCCTTGGTGGTCACCGGAGCCCCGGCAGCGGGCGAAGGGCCGCGCGCCATGGCCTTGTCGATCGCCGCCAGCTCCTTGTCCCAGTCCCGTGGCTGGTCGCTCATGGAGTCTCTCGGCTCAGGCCGTAGCGCTCGATCTTCTTGTAGAGATTCGAGCGCGGCATTTTGAGCGAACGCGCGGTCTCCGACACGTTCCAGTCATGCTCGCGAAGTTTGCTGGCGAGGAACGATCGCTCCGCCTCGTGCTTGAAGGCCTCGAAGGTACCGTCCGGAGGCGCACCCGCCGCTTCGAGCACCTCGCTGACCGTCATGTCGCCCAGAAGACGGCTCACATCGGCCGCAGTGACCGGCTTGCCCGGTGCAAGGATCAGCAGTCGCGCCGCGGCATTGCGCAGCTCGCGCACGTTCCCCGGCCATTGCCGTGTCTGGAGCCGCTGGACCGCGGTCTCCTCGAAGCGGCGACCTGGCACGCCTCCGTTCGCCGCGAGCTGTTGGGCGAAATGCTGCACCAGGGCAGGAATGTCTTCCCGGCGGTCCGCCAGTGCCGGGACGTGAATGGGGACCACGTTGAGCCGGTAAAACAGATCGTCGCGGAAGCGGCCCTCGGCAATTTCCTCGGCCAGATCCTTGTTGGTCGCGGCGATGACCCGAACATCCACCTCGATCGACTTGGATCCGCCGATCCGGGTGACGATCCCTTCCTGCAGCGCCCGCAGCACCTTGGCCTGGGCCGACGGAGCCATGTCTCCGATCTCGTCCAGGAAGAGGGTGCCTTCATCCGCCAACTCGAACTTCCCTTCCCTGTCGGTAACGGCGCCGGTGAACGAGCCCTTCATATGGCCGAAGAGCTCGCTTTCGATCAACTCCGAAGGAATCGCGGCGCAGTTCAGCTCGACGAATGCCTTTCGCTTCCGTGGTGAGGATTCGTGGATCGCCCGGGCGACCAGCTCCTTGCCGGTGCCGTTTTCTCCGGTAATGAGAACCCGTGCGGGCGTCGGGCCCACCCGATCGATCAGGGCCCGCACTTCCTTGAGGGGGGAACTGTCTCCGACCATCGCATGGCGAGCGTCCTCCGCTCCGCGCAGGCGGCGATTCTCTCCCACCAGGGCGGACTGGTCGAGCGCATTGCGCACCGTCACCAGCAAACGGTCGGTATCGAGGGGTTTCTCGAGGAAATCGAAGGCGCCACGCTGTGTCGCCTGCACCGCGGTTGAGATGGTCCCGTGACCCGAGATCATCACTACCGTGGCGCCGGGATCCAGTTCCCGCAGCCGGGTGAGGGTCTCCAGCCCGTCGAGTCCCGCCATTTTTACGTCGAGAAACACCAGGTGGGGGCGGAACTCAGGGTAGACCGTGATTGCTTCGCCACCGGAGCCCGCGCTGCGGACCGTGTGGCCCTCGTACTCGAGGACCTGCTTCAGCGCCTCGCGGATACCGGGTTCGTCGTCAATCACCAGAATGCGCTGGGTCATTGCTTCTGCGCCGGGTAGAGGATGGCCTTGTCAGGCTGGATCCTGAGACCGCCGATGCCCGCCGGTAAAGGTATTCGAATCCGGCTATCACGTGTGGCGAATATCCGCTGGGCGATGTTCTGCGAAATCGACCGAGGAAGCGTAATTCCCCTGATGGTGACTTGTTCGACCGTCCAGTCGGCAAATCCCGGCTTGGGCACGGAGACCGGCCCGGCCGCGGCTACCGGCTCCCACGGATTCAGCACGCTGGCGAAGGGACCCAGTTGGTCCTTCGGAATGACCCTGGTGTCAAGCCGGCCGTGCAGCTCGAGACGATTCTCGCCGAGGGTGACGCCGAGGCTGTCCACGTGCGAGCGGGCTTCGGCAGGCAGTCCCGCGGTCACGAGAGAGGCAAGCTCCGCCGGGCTCAGGATGACTGAGTCCGCCTTCCAGCCGTGCAACGAATCAACCCGGTCATGGGCCTTCGCCAGCGCCTTGGCGCTGGGGCGGGCGACGCCCATCCCTTCGGACTCCTCGGCCTGCGTCTTCGACCGAGCAATTCTCATGAGGTCTGCGCGGAAGAGCCAGGCTGCGCTGACCAGCGCCGCAAGAATCAGAATTCCAAGAATGCGAAACAGGAATCGCACGGTGGCCTAGTGGGACAGGGGAAAGTTCGTCAGCGGAGTGTGCACCGCGCCTCCCGGTCCAAGCCGGCTGGCAAACAGAACCATCGCGTCGAGCACGAAGGGAATTGAAGGGCGGATTGCGGAGAGTCGCTTGAGGGAAAAACGGTCGAGACGGGCTCCGTCCTTGACCCGGCCAAGGGTAATGTGGGGATGAAAGACTCTCGCCTCGCCGGGAAATCCCAACACCTCGCATTCCTGCTCCACTCGATGGGCGAGCAGTTCGAGAGCGGGTGGAGCGTCGAGTCC
Organism: Gemmatimonadales bacterium; assembly: GCA_035472975.1. Lineage (GTDB taxonomy): Bacteria > Gemmatimonadota > Gemmatimonadetes > Gemmatimonadales > GWC2-71-9 > DATBGE01. Next base: position 7,419 of record DATIOP010000239.1, on the reverse strand, counting down.
GATCCAGAACACCCGGGCCCGTTCCAACGCGGGGAAACCGTTCACCTCGTTTGCCGTCACCGCGAGTGGCGACATGCCGGCCGTGGTGCGACCCAGTGCGGTTGAGATCTCAGAAACTCTCGTCTCCTCAACCTCGCCGAAGAACTTGAGAGTGAGGTGCAACCCCTCTTCTCGCACCCAGCGCACCGGCGAGTCGGGCACCGCGAAGTCCTTGATCAGATCTCCGATCGCCTGCTGCGCTGCACGAGGAACTGGAAGCGCCACAAACAGCCTCATCCGCTCAACACCGGCAGTTCGGTCAGCAACCCGCCACGGCGGTACCCTCTCGGATCCAACCGCACATCGGCGACGCCGAGCGCCTGGAAGCCTGACAGGACTCGAGGCCAGCTACGCTCAACCAGGGGGATTTGTTCCGGATGCACCTCGATCCGGACGTGATCGCCATGATGGCGGGCCCGCAGGTCGCCCGATACGCCGATCTCTCGAAGCAGCGCCTCACCGGCTTCGACCTGACGTAACCGCTCGACGGTCACCGGCAATCCATACATCACCCGGCTGGAGAGGCAGGGGGCGGCGGGGGCGTCCCACACCGGGATGCCCAGGTTCCGCGCGGCTTCACGAATCATCGGCTTCGACCAACCAAGCTCCGCCAACGGTGAGCGGATCTCATGCGCGCGCGCGGCGCCCATGCCAGGGCGATGCTCTCCGAGGTCGTCGGCGTTGGTCCCATCGATAATCGTGTCGAAGCCGCGGTCAGTCGCAATCACCCGGAGTTGAGCCCACAGCTCCTGTTTGCAGAAGTAGCAGCGATTGGTCGGGTTGGCGACGTAGTCGGGGTCCTCCATCTCGTCGGTCGCTACCTCGAGGAGCGGCACTTCGAACTCTCGAGCGACCCGAATCGCGGCCGCGTACTGCACGGCGGGATAGGACGGGCTCCGGCCGATCACGGCGAGGAAGCGGTCCGGCCCCACGGCACGCGCACCAACCACGGCGAGTAGCGCCGAGTCGACGCCCCCCGAGTATCCCAGCAGCACTCGGCCAAGACCCTGGAAATGACTGGTCAGCGACGAGAGATCCGGCATGCCGGGTAACGTACTAGGGTTGATGGGCGAGACGCCATAAGCCGTTAGCCGTTAGCGGTTAGCGGTTAGCTATAAGCCTTAGGCCGTAGGCCTTAAGCTTAAGGCTTATGGCTTACGGCATACGGCCTATGGCCTGCGGTAATTCGCTGATGGCTGACGGCTAACGGCTGACGGCTCTACATGACCCAACCACTACAGTTGGAAATCAACGCTCGGGTCTCCATCCCCCTCAGCGAGCTGTCCTTCAGCGCCTCGCGCTCCGGAGGGCCGGGGGGGCAGCACGTGAACACCTCCTCGACCAGAATCGAGCTTTGGTGGGATCTGGCGGCGAGTCCCAGTCTCGACGACGAGTCTCGCGCCAGAGCCACGAGCCGGCTCGCCACTCGTTTGGTTGACGACGGCCGCCTTCTGCGTCTCGTCTCCAGCGGCAGCCGAAGCCAGGCGCAGAATCGCGCTGAAGTGATCGAGCGGTTTCGCAGCGTCCTGGCCGCTGCGCTGAAGGAGGTCAAGCCACGCAAACGGACCCGTCCGACCAAGGCCTCGAAGGAACAGCGCCTCCACGGCAAACGGCGCCGGGGAGAGACCAAACGCCAGCGACGTCCGCCCGGTCATGATGAGTAGCGGCGGCAACATCGTCGTAGTTGATCCGAAGGCGCCGGATCCGCTGGTCATTGCCCAGGCGGCCGACCTGTTACGCCGCGGCGAACTCGTGGCCTTCCCTACCGAAACGGTGTACGGGCTCGGCGCCAACGCGCTCGAGGAAGCAGCAGTGCGTCGCATCTTCGAAGCGAAGGGGCGCCCTTCTCACAATCCTCTCATCGTGCACGTCGCCAGCGTCGAGGCGGCGCGAGCACTCACGCCACGATGGTCGGAGTCAGCCGAACGTCTCGCGCGGACGTTCTGGCCGGGACCGCTTACCCTGGTTCTTCCCAAAAAAGCCAGCGTTCCCGATTTGGTTACCGCGGGCCTTCCGACAGTCGGGATCCGTGTCCCCGATCACCCGGTGACCTTTGCCCTCCTCTCCGCCGTGCGGCTGCCGATCGCAGCACCGAGTGCCAACCGTTCGGGAGAGGTCTCGCCGACCACAGCACAGCACGTCGCACGGAGCCTCCGGGACCGCATCCCTCTGATACTCGATGCCGGACCTACCGAAATCGGAATCGAGTCCACAGTGGTGGATGTGAGCGGAGGCAACGCGACCCTGCTTCGCCCCGGAGTCATTTCTTCGGAGCAGTTGGCGGAGATCGTGGGCCCACTCAAAACCGTCTCGACAGCCACTCCGGATGCTCCTCTGCCTTCTCCCGGGATGCTGGACCGGCACTACGCCCCCAAAACCCCGCTCCGGTTATTCGAGACTGCCGAGCGAGGCGCCGTCGAAGCCGAGATCCGGCAGGCAGCGGCGCGGGGGAGGCGGGTGGGAGTCATGGCCTGGAGCAAGGAGGTGAACGGGGGCGACCCTCTCATTATCCTCCCGTCAAGTCCACTGGCGTCCGGTCGCATCCTCTATTCGGTGCTGCACCGGCTGGATGATGAAGGATGTGATTTGATCCTGGTTGAGCGGCCTCCGAGCGATCCTCGGTGGGCCGCGATCCGGGATCGACTGGAGCGCGCCGCGCGACCCTGACCTGACATTCTGTCAGAATAGGACAGGATGTCTCGGCTAAGGGCCTCCTTTCCGAGCGTTTGCCGGGGGCAAAGTGGCATGCTCTCTGCCTTTGGGCGGTTTCCTACGCCGAGGCAGAAGGCAGAAATGGATCTCTCGCATGGGCCTTATCCATCGTTTGGCTGTTCTTACGGCCGCCATGGCCATCCTGCTGGTCTTGGGCTCGACCGAGATCGCGCTTTCCTGGTCCGAACGGTCTCGACTGGATGACCTCCGCAGCGAATCGGTCGCACTCGCCGAGACCTGGGCCAAGTACATCTCCCGTCTCGCACCAACCGGTGACTCCACCGCGATCGCACAGGGTCTCGCCGGGTGGCCCAGCCAGCACATCACCACCACGTCCGCCGCGGTGTGGCGGCGGGAGGGAGATCGGCTCACGCTCGTCGCCGCGAGTGGAACGCTCAGCGATCCGATCCCGACCAGCGAGGAGTACCAGGCCATCCAGTCCAATGCACTACGGACCTGGCAGGTACGGGATAGCGCTCCCGCGTGGCGAGTCGCGAAGCCGCTCGGTGGCATTCGGCCGTATGGCGTTCTGAGTGTCGAAGTCTCGACCCGGACCCTGCAGGCCTGGGCCCGGCTGGAAAGGAAACGCAGCTACACATTCGCGGTGATCGCGGCACTCTTGCTCGCGGGCGGTGTCGCCTGGCTCACCGCCCAATGGGTGGGCAAACCGCTGAGCGCATTGGGGTATACGCTGGATCAGGCGCACGCCGGAGTCGAGTCGGCTCCTCCGGCCGAGGAGATCGGTCCCAATGAATTCCGCGGGCTCGCCCGACGATATAACGACCTTCGCGAAGCGCTCTCGGCGAGGCAGCGGGAAAGTGAAGCCCGCGGCGCGCTGCTCTCATTGGAAGAGAAGGCGCGAGGATTGGACCGGCTCGCTTTGTTGGAAGAAACGGCAGCGGCGTTCGCCCACGAGATCGGCACGCCGCTGAACACGTTAAGCGGGCACCTGCAGCTCCTGCGCGATGATCTTCGGGCGGCGGGCTCTCCACTCGCGCTGGAGCGGGTTCATTTGCTGCTGGGACAGCTGGACCGGCTGACGGGAATCGTGAAGAGCCGTCTGGAGCGTCGAGCTTGGCCTACGCCGGTGCTTCGCCCCACCGACCTGGGTGGTGTCGCGGAGCGGGTACTCCGGTTCTTCGAGCCGACGATGGCCCAACAGGCAGTCCGAGGCGAGCTGGTGCCGGCCGGAGCCGCCCTGGGAGAATCGATGGCGATGTCCGACGGCGCGCTGGTGGAGCAGATCCTGCTGAACCTGGTCAAGAACGCCATCGAGGCGATGCCGCAGGGTGGGAGGATCGAAGTTCGGACCGGCGGCTCCACCTCGGAGGCATGGCTCGAGATTCGCGATACCGGGCCCGGCCTGGCGGCGGAGGCGAAGCGCCACCTCTTCAATCCATTCGTGACCACGAAGGGATTGGCAGGCACCGGGCTGGGGCTGGCGGTGAGCCAGCGGTTGGCCAGGAGCCTGGGCGGGGATCTCGAGCATATTCCAACCGAGCGGGGGACGGCGTGGCGGCTTTCACTTCCCTCCGCCTTAGAACGGACGGCCTGACGTGGCTATAAGCGTGGCACTTTCTCCGAGACTTCTGCTGGTCGACGACGACGAGGCGGCTTGCCGTCTCCTTTCTGAAGTATTGGAGCGGGAGAGCTACCAGATCGTCCGGGCCCTCTCCGCTTCCGAAGGACTCGCGAAGCTGGGACGCGAAGGCCCCTTCGACGCCGTACTCACCGACTTGCGGATGCCCGGCTCCAGCGGGCTCGATCTCCTGCGCGTGGTGCGCGAGCGGGATCCTAACGCGATTGTCATCGTGCTCACCGCCTTCGGCGACGCGGGCACCGCGGGCGAGGCGATCCGCGCCGGCGCCCACGATTTCATCAGCAAGCCCTACGACATCGGCGAGCTGCGGCTGGTACTCTCGCGCGCACTCGAGCGGAAACGGATCCAGGTCTCCCGGAGCGACGAGCCGTCCAACGGTTCGGATGGACGGCGGGGACAGGAGCCCGAGCTGGTGGGCCACAGTCCCGCCATCATCGGCGTGATGAAGACGGTGGCACGGGTGGCGCCCAGCCAGGCCAGCGTGCTGGTTTCAGGAGAAACCGGGACGGGCAAGGAGCTGGTGGCGAGGACGGTCCACCGCTACTCGGAGCGAAGCCGGGCCAAGTTCGTCGCGGTCAATTGCTCGGCGCTCGCCGAAGGCCTGCTGGAGAGTGAACTGTTCGGACACGTCCGGGGCGCTTTCACCGGCGCGCAGGCCGCTCGACCCGGCCTCTTCCGGGAAGCGGACCACGGGACGCTCTTCCTCGATGAAATCGGAGACATCTCCCCCGCCCTCCAATCGCGACTGCTGCGGGTGCTGCAGGAACAGGAAATCGTGCCGGTGGGATCGGAGACACCGATCCGGGTGGATGTTCGTGTGATTGCCGCGACCCACCGCGACCTTCCCGTGCTGGTCCGCGAGGGCCGCTTCCGGGAGGATCTGTATTACCGGCTCAATGTGGTCACCATCACACTGGCCCCGCTGCGGGAGCGGCGCCAGGACATCCCGCTCCTGATCGACGATTTCCTGCGTCGGTTGGGAGCCCGCCACGAGCGGGGGCCAGTCGCAGTGGATCCCGAAGCGCAGCGTGCCCTACTGGCGTATGACTGGCCCGGCAATGTCCGGGAACTCCTCAATGTCCTGGAGCGCGCCCTGGTGCTCGCGGCGCAGGATGTGATCGGACCGGAACATCTCTCTGAGGAAGTGCGGGCCGCCCTCCAGCCCCACGCCGCACCGATTATCCCTCAGGGCCCGAACTCTTCGGCCACCGAGATGATTCCACTCCCGGTAGTCGAGAAGCGCCACGTCCTGGCGGTGCTCGCCGCGTCGGACGGCAATCGCGAACGCGCCGCGCGGGTACTCCAGATTTCCCGCCGCACCTTGTCGCGGATGCTGCAGCGCTGGGGAATGTCGGTACCGCGATCCTGATCACAAGAATTTTCCTCGCGTGAGGCGGGCGGACATCCTGTCCCGTTCGCCAACTCCGCCCGGTCACCCTGTCGCTTCAGCTTCATCCAACACTGAAATTCCTCGCTTCCGCCGCTGATTCACGCCTCTTGGCGTGAATTCCCCGTGGCACCGCGCTTGCCCAATACATCAGTGTCGAAAGCAGGACCAGTTGGACAGTCCCGGCGTCGGCCGGGCTCATCCCAATGGAGGAAGCGTATGCTCAAGCAGTTGGCTCTGGCTGGTGTTTTCGTGCTGGCAGCAGGGACGCTCAACGCGCAGTCGACGGCCACGGCGACCCCCGCCGCCCCGACGACTCATGCCGCGGCGACGACGTCCAGCAACAAGAAGCATGAACCCAGCAAGCAGCAGATCACCATGGCCCAGCAGAGCCTGACCAAGGCCGGGCTTTACAAGGGGAAGGTGGACGGGAAGTGGAACGACGAGCTTTCCGGCTCCATCAAGAAGTATCAGACCCAGAACAAGCTGAAGGTGACTGGCAAGCTGGACGAGGAAACCTTGAAGAAGCTGGAGCCGCCGACACCGGCTACCACTCCGGCCAGTCCGTAAGGGCAGCAACAAACCTCCCACGGGACGAACGCGGTCAACACTCCTTCCCAGTCCCGTGTTTAGAACGCCTCTCCGAAAGGGGAGGCGTTTTTCTTGGGGACCCGGCGTGAGGTGGGAGCCGGCGAAGCACTAGACTCCCTGCTCAGGGAACGTGCGGTAGGGTGGTGAGGAGCTCTGCAAAGCCACTCCACAGCACCTGGATCCCGATGCAGAACAGGAGGAAGGCGGAGAGACGCGCGATGATTGATGTTCCCGTGGGCCCCACCGCCTTTGCCAACCGGCTCGACCCCGCGTAAAACCAGTAGATCAGAAGGCAGATGAGAGCCGCGGTGGCAAACGCCTCGAGGGCGAACAGGACCGGGCGTCGGGCGCTGCCGGTCCCCAGCGCGATCGCGACCGAGATGGTCCCGGGCCCGGTCGTCACCGGCATTGTAAGGGGATAGAAGGCCATGTGCTCGGCCTCGCGCCCGCTCGCGTCCTCGAGCGCGGCCTTCTGCTTTTCGCCCTCGTCCTCCGCGGTCAACATCTTCCAGGCCGAGAGTGCGATGACGATCCCGCCCGCCACCCGAAGCACCGGCATCGAAATCCCGAACACCTTGAGCACATACGCTCCGATGAGCATGGAAACGACGAGGGTGACGAAGCTGTAGAACGCGATCTTCCGCGCCATCTTGTTCCGGACCCGGGGAGCAAGATGACTGGTGGCGGCGAGGAAAATGAAGGCTCCGCCCAGCGGGTTGATGATGGAGAAGAGCGCGGGGAACGCGAGGAGGAAGAACGCGAACGCCTCGGCGATCAGGCTCTGCACCACGGAAGGGTCCGTCAGGTTAGGACTCCATCGGCGGTAACGTGAGAAGGCGGGTTTACCGGTCCCGGCTCCTATTTAACCGGGAACAGGGTCCGAGGGAATCCGGCTTACTGCCGTACCACCATCGGGGCGGCCTTCCGGTGAGTCCGATCCAGACTCCGATACTGAATCGCTTCGCTGATGTGAGGAACGCCGATCTCGCCTGCCCCGGCCAGATCGGCAATCGTCCGCGCCAGCTTGAGCACTCGGTGATAGGCCCGGGCGGAGAGACCGAGCCGGGTGATCGCTGTCCGAAGCAGACTC
>DATIOP010000238.1:0-5375 GCA_035472975.1 Gemmatimonadales bacterium | reverse complement strand
TCATCACGATCCGGTCGCCCTCGCTCAGCCTAACCCATGGATGTAGAATAGGGCCGGCGTTTCCCCTTCCTCCGCCCCGGTCTCCTATGTCCTGGCCCGCCTCCATTTTCAGCGCGTTGCTGACTGGTCTGCTCGCCCTCTTCGTCGGCGGCTTCATCGCGGCGATGGCGGTGGACTGGTACCATATCTCGGGTCGAGAGGGCGAGTCGGGATATTTCGTCGCGGGAATCGCCATCCTCAGCTTCGGGGCTGGGGTGCTCATCGGTCTCATCACCGCACGCATGGTGGCTGGCGGGGCGCACCCCCAATTCCTCAGGGCGCTCGGCATCTCCCTCGGCGTGGTGATCGGAATTGGCGGGTTGAGTCTTGGCCTTACCAGAGCGCTGGCCGATGTGCCACCGGAAATTGGCGGCGAGCCCTTGCTGCTCGCGGTCGAGGTTCGCTGGCCGGAGGGACAGAAAGAGGCGCCCAAGTCCGAAGGAAACGACGAAGCCTCCATTGGCCTCCACTCGATTCCCTACTTGTCCCATACCGTGAGAGCCTCGGAGTACGGGCCGCTCTGGATGGAGGATGCTCACCAGGTGGAGGGCCGCTGGGTGGTGCCCGGCGCCGTCAGCGTCTTCACCAGCCGCGGCACTCGCATGCTGACGGTCAACACCGGCGGCAAGGACACTCCGGGGTTCGAGGTGCGACTCCCCGCCTTTCCCCGCAGGAAGAATCTGGAGTGGAGCGGCTGGGAGCCCAACTTCCGTCCCGGGGTCAAGGTTCCACCCGACTTGGTGAGCTTTCGATACCGGGTTCAGAAGGTCAGCAGTCCGATCCGCATCGAGAGCGTCGGGCCATTCGAGGTCGTCACGACCGCGAGTTGGTTCCACCAGGAACAGCAAGAGGGGCGGACGGTCAACGCAGCCGGTGCCCGCTTCGCCCTCCGCCATCGGGGGCAGCCGCTCGTCATCGAGGGGAAGACCGGCGCAACGACGGAGGCGACCGAACGCTTCGATCGGATCGATGATGTTGCTCTGCTGGCCGGTCCTCGGCCGGCCTTCCTGATCCATGTGGATCCGCCCACCGGTTCGGGCTACTGCTACGTGGTGGCCGAGGAGGGAGACAAGGTCCGCATCGACTTTGTGTCGTCGGCCAGCAACAGGATGAAAGGCCAGGTCCTGACCTCTGATACCGCGCTGTTCCGCGCCGCCGCCACATGGAAAGCGGTGGACGGCCGGATCGATCGGATCAGCTACGCCAATCCCGGGCTCTATCGGATCGGATCGGCCATAGTGGACACGCGCCAGCTGACGGTACGACGCGTCAGTGGGGACAGCACGGTCTATGACATTCCCGCGGTGCCGCCGCTGGGCCTCTCGCCCGACGGGCGAAGCTTTGTGACCTACGTCCAACAGAGCGATACGCAGCCGCCGAGGCCGATGCTGCTGGTCACCGATGCGGTAGCGAATCGGTCTTACACCCTGCCGATCGATCCGGCCCGAATGCGCTATGCCAAGTTCGAGTCGCTCGACCCCGCCTGGCTGGATCACCATTTCGAGTGGGTGCGGGGAGCTGACGGAGTAGACCACCTGGCCGAACGCCGGCATTTCGTGCCGCTACCCTATAAGGGCGAGCTGTCGGTCGAGAGCGACGGCTACCGGACTTACCGGCTGGAGAAGGGTTCCGAAGCACTACGCAATGCCCTGGTGGACCTCCTGGTTGAGGAATTCAAGGCGGAACGGCAGCCAGCCGAGTCCGGAGCCTACCAGGTCCCGATGATCATCGAAGGCAACAAGGTCAACGTCGACTTCAGCTCCGACTTCGGGTACGTCCTGATCGATACCGAACGGGGCAGTACCGCGGACACGACACTGGTGGCCACACTCGGAAAGCGGGTGGACGCGGCCCTCGCCACTGGCCGGTATGACAGCCTCTTCGCCCAATGAAGAGTCACGGCCGCCCGTGATGTTCGCGACGATTCGTCGCTTCGCGGTCACGGCCCTGATGGCCGCGATCGCGGTCTGGTGTGCATTGCGCTGGGGCCTGCCCCTGGGGCTGGCGGTGTGGAGCGGAGTGGTCGCTGCTTTGTGTGGTCTTGGCGCTCTCCTCCTCGCTCGCCAGCCAGTCGGCGTCGCCACCGCCAGCGGCCAGCTGGGAGCTGCGGTGTTGCGCTGGGGTTATAAGGTAGGGCGAGGTCAGCTACCGGGGATCGCCGTGGTCTCCTGGCTGATCTGGGTGATCCTGGGAGCCGCAGTCATGGCGCTCACGACCTTTCGCAGCGAACCCCTGACCCGCTGGATGATTGTAGCGTGGACGATCGATGGCTTTGCGCTGATCTATCTGATCGGCCTGATGGCCACTCGGACCGGAAGGACCCGGGGTGCGTTGCTGATGCCCATCCTGGCGGTGTTGGGTATGATCGGTGTGAGCGGTGCGCTGTGGCAGAGGGGAACCGAGTCGGCCCGGGAAAGTGCCGTGCTGGTCGGCGGCGCCCCGATTCCACTTCTGGCGGCGGGTTATGGGCTCATGATGGCGGCAATGCTGCTGGGCGGACGGAAGGGCGGGTGGAAATGAGCCGGGGGCCCGAAACCCCTCAATACGATTTCACGGTGGAGCTCGACTGGCGCGGTGAATCGGCCTATTACATCGACGGCGATCGCCGGGTATGGCTATTCGCTTCCTACTGGGGTGGCCCCACCGGCCACCTGTCACACATCCACGCCACCTGGGAATACAGCGATGGGCGACGGGAACCGCTAACGACTGTGGAGCGGACCGAGGTGTTGCGGCGATTGATGGACTATATCAAGGTCCGCGAAGGATTCACGATGCGCGCCGAGGAGTTGGAGACGTAGATCGCAAATGCGAGCAAGCTTCATGTACCGCGCAGGCGACGTGCGGGTCGAGACCGTCCCCGATCCCCGCATCGTCGAAGCTACCGATGCACTCATCACCATCAGCAGCGCCTGCATCTGCGGCAGTGACCTGTGGCCATACAACCTGATGGAGCCGGCCGAAGGCCCAAGGCCCATGGGCCACGAGGCGATCGGCATCGTGCAAGCCGTGGGAGCCGACGTACGCACGCTGAAGAAGGGCGACTTGGTGGTGATGCCATTCGCCTACTCGGACGGGACCTGTGTCTTCTGCCACGAGGGATTGAACACTTCGTGTGTCCGCGGAGGGTTTTTCGGCACCCCTGAGGTCGGGGGAGCGCAGGCCGAAGCGCTGCGGGTTCCCCAAGCCGACGGAACGCTCGCCGTTCTGTCGGTCGCCGCGGATGACGCGCTGATACCGTCCCTGCTCACGCTGTCGGATGTGATGGGGACCGGCCATCACGCGGCCGTTTCCGCCAAGGTTATCCGCGGCTCGACGGTGGCCATCATCGGCGACGGGGCTGTCGGCTTGTGCGGCGTCATCGCCGCGCGGCGCCTCGGCGCCGAGCGAATCATCATCCTGGGCCGTCGTCCCGATCGTATCGCGCTGGCGAAAGAATTCGGGGCGACCGACGTGGTGAGCGAGCGCGGCGACGAGGCGGTGGAGCTCGTGCTGGATCTGACAGGCGATCTCGGCGCCCACTCGGTGCTCGAATGCGTCGGCACCGACCAAGCCTTGGGCACCGCGATCGGCATCGTCCGACCGGGTGGTGCCGTCGGCCGGGTCGGCGTGCCCCACTACGAGACGACCGCGGCCTGGGAGACGGCATTCTACAGTAACGTCACCATCAGCGGCGGCCCTGCCCCAGTGCGCGCGTATATCAACGAACTTCTCCCCGACATCCTGGAAGGCAGAATCGCGCCCGGGCGGGTCTTCGACCGGATCATCGGCCTCGACCAGGTTCCCGACGGCTACCGCGAGATGAACGACCGGGTAGCAATCAAGGTCATGGTGAAGCCCTGAAGGCACCGTGAAGCCCCGGCTGATCGTCGTGTGTGGCCTTCCTGGCTCCGGAAAGACCACGGTCGCTCAGGCATTGGAGCATGACTTTGGCGCCGTTCGCCTGTCGCCCGATGACTGGATGGACGCGCTGGGTATCGATCTCTACGACGAGGACAGCCGCCAGCGGATCGAGGCGTTGCAGTGGACTCTCACGCAGCGCCTCCTCGCGCTCGGCATGGTCGTCATTATTGAATGGGGCACCTGGGCACGAGCCGAGCGTGATGCGTTGCGTCTCCGAGCCCGCGAGCTGGGAGCGGCGGTTGAACTGCGCTACGTGTCAGCAACTGCCGATACTCTCTACCAACGAATCAGAGAGCGCGACCGGGAAGACCCTCCAATAACCCAGCAAGACGTCGCGAAGTGGTTCGCGCTCTTTCAGGTGCCGACGCCCGAGGAGATGGCGTTGTTCGACGGGTAGGTGCACCGCTTGTCTCCCGGCGCCGCGTGAAGTCGGCCGATGGACGCGGCGCGCACAGGAAGCCTTCAGCCACTCCACTATTCCCCCCGCGTGGGCGACTGACTTAACGGGTTCCCTTCTTCAGCTCTGCGCTGCCCGATGCGAGTCCTTTATCGAGGTCCCCCGCTCCGTTGTCGCCGCCGAGCGGAGCCCCGCCCTGGACGCCTTGACCGCGTATCTCCAGATCCCTTAAGGGTGCATTCTCGGCCCCCCGAGCCTTTCCCGGTCCCCGCGGTCTCTCACCCTTTGGTTTAATACTCGACATGTTCGGCCTCTCAGTTCTGGTGGGTCCTGGGCCCTACCTGACGGTGGGTGCCCATTTCTACTATCGTAAAACGAGCGATTTCCTGCCACCGTCCCAGTCAACATCCCTCTCAGGTGCCGGCAGAGGGCCCCAATGCCATGAATGCGTCGCGGTAGAGCTAGACGCACGGCTTGTCTCCCGGCGTCGAGGGCCGCAGCTTATCGCCCGTACGATCCCCCAAGGCCAGGAGGCCCCATGGCGATGCTGCCCCGACGTGCCGCTCTATTCCTGCTTCCACTCATATTGGCGCAAGGCCCGGCTCACCTGCGAGCTCAGGCCAGCGGCCCCTGGTCCGGGTGCAAAACGGACAGCCTCTCGAACTGGAACTGCGCCCACTACTACAGCGGGACCGTGAGCTACTCCTCCGAGCTCAAGACCGCCGACGGCACCGAGACCCGATCCATCACGGCCACGGTCGCGGGCGGAAAAGTTACCTGTAAGGTGAAGTCGCCCGATGGCCCAGCCTTCGAAGGGCCGGGCATGCTGGTCGCCGAGCACGCGAGCACCGGCACCGCCGGCGGCAAGTACAACATCAAAGTCTGGTGCCCGGAGGCGGCCGGGGAACGCCCCACTCGCGGAGACAGCCCTATCATCGATACCTACGAGCAACAGGCATCGGATTATGCCACGCTCGAAGGGAAAGATGCACACGAGCATCCCGATGCTGATCCGGCGAATGGGGTCAGTGGAACC
>DATIOP010000237.1:0-3015 GCA_035472975.1 Gemmatimonadales bacterium | reverse complement strand
GGCCCTGGCCTTTCCCCTTGAGCCAGTAGGCGAACCAGGGCGCCTGTACCGAGTCCCGGTAGAACTCGCTCGTATTACTCCCAAACGAGATGTTGCCCAGCTTGTCTCCCTTGCCGCGGCTCCAGCTGCCGTGATTCCAGGGGCCGAGCACGACAGAGTTTCTGCCAGCGCTGTCGAGCGGCTCGAGTGTCGCGTAGGTCTTGATCGCGCCGTAGAAGTCTTCCTGGTCCCACCACCCGCCAACCGTGAGCGTCGGTACGCTCAGCCGGGTCAGGTAGGTTGGCAGCGAACGCGCCTTCCAGAAGGCGTCGTAGTCGGGATGCGCGACGAAGTTGGTCCAGGTCCGGACTCTCCCTGCAAGCAGGTCGGTCAGCTTAGAGAGTGGGGAGTGAGCGAGATAGAAGTCGTACGTGTCGTAGCGGTCGATCGGGAGTGGAACCGACTCATCCTTCGAGAGCTCCAGATCTGTAGCGTACTCGAAACCGTAGGACTGACGGAACGCCCCCTGGTGAAAGAAATCGTCTCCCATCCAGGTGTCGGTCATCGGTGCCTGAGGCGAGACCGCCTTCACGGCAGGATGGGGATTGATCCCTGCCATCGCGGCGAGCCAACCGGGGTAGGAGATTCCCAGTACTCCCACGGCTCCGCTGTTGTTGGGCACATTCTTCAACAACCACTCGACGGTATCGTAGGTATCGGTACTCTCATCCACTCCCGTGGAATCGGCCGGGTCGTGCAAGGGCCGGTTCATCAGGAATTCGCCTTCCGAGGCGTAGCGGCCTCGAATGTCCTGAGACACGAAGATGTAGCCCTGATCCGCCATGGTCTTGTACGGACCCTTGAGCGCCATTGAATCGGCTTCGATTCCATAGGGCGTTCGCACCATCACGAAGGGCAGCGGGTCCTTCTGATCCTGGGGAGCGTAGATGTGGGTATTGAGACGCACCCCGTCCCGCATCGGCACCATCACCGAGGTGAGCTGATACCGCGGGGTATCGGTGGTTTGCGCGGCGAGGGCTGACGAGTTCAGGTGGGCGCAGCAGACCGCCGCGACCAGGGCAAAACACTTCGACATGCGTTGCGACTCCTTGTGGGAAGGACTATCGAACCAGGTCGGCGGGCGGAGGTGCGCTGGCCAGATCGGCCGGCACTGCTGTCCTGGGCACGGACGCCCGGTCGGCCCGTTCCGGCACATCCAGCCCCCGGCCACCGGTCAGGAACTGGTCCAGCATGCGATACCCATGTTCGGTGAGTACCGACTCGGGATGGAACTGTACACCGACGACCGGGTGAGTGGCATGGGCGACGGCCATGATCTCCCCGTCTTCCGCTGTCGCTATGACCCGAAGCTCCGGAGGCACCGATTCTGGAGCGATCACCAGGGAGTGATAACGGGTGGCGAGGAATGGGCTCGGCAGGCCGGCGAAAATCCCTTCACCCTGGTGATGGATTCGAGACGTCTTGCCGTGCATCGGCCGTTTGGCGCGTACAATCTCTCCGCCGTAGGCCGCACCGATGCACTGGTGGCCGAGGCACACGCCGAGGATCGGAATCGAGCCGCCGAACCGCTGGATCAGCTCGGTGGAGATTCCCGCTTCAACAGGTGAGCAGGGCCCCGGGCTGATGATGATGTGGCTCGGCCGCAGGGCGGGAATCTCATCGAGGGTGATCGAATCGTTCCGGCGGACGACCGGCTCCTGGCCCAACTCCGCCACATAGCGAGCCAGGTTGTACACGAAGCTGTCGTAGTTGTCGATCAGCAGGATCATGGGGTGGTGACTCCGCCGGCGAGCGCGTTCACCAAGGCACGTCCCTTGTCGAGCGTTTCCCGGTATTCCTGCTCCGGGTCGGAATCCGCCACGATCCCTCCGCCGACCGAGAAATAGGCTCGGCCACCCAGCGCCACCAGCGTCCGGATCACGATGCTGGTATCCATGGCGCCTGTGATGCTCATGTATCCAATGGAGCCGCAGTAGACGCCTCGGCGAGACGGCTCCAACTCGGCGATGATCTCCATCGCCCGCACCTTGGGCGCTCCGGTGATGGACCCGCCGGGAAATGCCGCGGTGAGGAGGTCGGTGGCACCGGTGCCAGGCCGCATCTGGCCGGTAACCGTCGAGACCAGATGGTGCACCGTGGGATAGTGCTCCAGCGCGAACAGCTCGGGGACACGGACCGAACCCGGCAGGCAGGTGCGCGAGAGGTCGTTCCGTAGCAGGTCAACGATCATCAAGTTCTCCGCCCTGTCCTTTTCGCTGTCGGCGAGGGACTGGGACAGGGCGGCGTCGTGCAGCGGCGAGAGACCCCTTGGCCGAGTGCCCTTGATCGGACGAGTCTCCACTTTTCCAGTCTCATCCAGGCAGAGAAACCTCTCGGGTGATGCGCTGGCCACCGCGACACCGTCGAACTCCAGATACGCGGCGAAGGGAGCTGGATTCACTTCCCGAAGCCGTCGGTAGAGGTGCCAGGGGTCTTCTTCGAGCGGCACCTCGAGCCGCTGCGAAAGGTTCGCCTGGAAGATGTCGCCCGCGATGATGTAGTCCCGGACTCTGCTCACCGCGTCGAGATACCCGCGGTGAGTGAAGGAGGAGCGGAGTCCAATCTGTTCGGCCTGCTCGAACCCGGCGACCGGATATGAGGGCGCGGGAGCAGCGATGCGGTGGGAGTGGAGGGCTCTGCCTCCGGCTCCCGCTGCCGGTCCGGCGAGTTGGCGCTTCACCCAGGCGAGCCGTTCCGCCGCGCGCCGCGGGCGTGCTGCACCTTCTCCCGGCATGCCGGTCGAAACGATCCACGCCCGCCTCTTCGCGTGGTCCCACGCGATGACCCAGTCGTAGAGACCAAGTGCAGCGTCGGGCAAGGCAAGATCGTCGAACCGTGGAGCGGGAAGCCGTTCAAGGACCGCGCCGAAGTCGTAGCCGATGTAGACCGCAAGCCCACCCTGAAAGGGGGGAAGCTCGGGGACCGGTTCCGCCTGATGCTCAGTGAGCAGCGCGCGAGCCTGCTCCAGTGCATTCG
>DATIOP010000236.1:0-1511 GCA_035472975.1 Gemmatimonadales bacterium | reverse complement strand
TCGGTTGTCGCCCCCCGGAGCAGACCCGGCGCCCAGCGCTCGTAAGGTGCTCCCTTGCCCTGAGATGCCGATGACTGGCAGGTGAGCGTCTCTGCGATAGTACGACTCCGACGGCCGGGATGTAAGGCCTGCGACCCGCTGTCCGGCAGGCGGACGGGCCTGCGGGACTGCGCGCGGCCGAAGCGTGGAACCATCCGTTACTTTCATTACGGCAAGCGATCAGCGGCGACCGGATAATCACGGAACGTACTGAGAGCCTCAGGCGTAAGCGCATATAGCCGCTAGCCAACGCCCGAATCTGCCGATGAGCGGATGCGTACACCACCCGCAACCGAGTGGTTGCCACCTTGTAGATACATCTGTGGCCCGGCCGTAGCAGCTACACGACGTGACCCTAATTTAATTTAGCGCTTACGAGGTCAGTACGTCCGGCCAGTTTTTTTTCCACTGCTTGTAACGTCGCAGGTGCTCTTTGGTCGGTTGATCGATAGAGAGCTCTTTCGACCGCGGCTTGAGCTGGTTGTCGGCCGGAGGATTACGGAGGACCGTGAACCGGTAGGCGATCGCCCAATCGATCTCGGCATCCCAGAGTTGCTCCTCACCCTTTGCCGCCACCCGCCCGAAGAACTCGCCGATTCCTTTCCAGGTCAGCCCGAACGCGGCGAGCACGGCGGTGATGCCAGCGCCGATCGCCCCCTTCGTGCCCACGAATATGAGAACAATGCCACCAGCCGCGATAAGGAATGCGACGGTCAGCCAGACCTTGAACCTTGCCACGACTTGTCGGGCGGTCTGCCCGAGCTTGCCCGCTACACTGTCGGCGGCCGCTACATAGTCGGTCAGACGCAGGCCATCTTTACCCGAGACGTCTCCGGCGAGCACGTCGTGCCAGCGCCGCCCCTGGCGTAGCAAGTCCCCGGGGCTCTCCTCGCCGCCGGCGCTCAGCGACGCGGACCATAGGCGGAGCGAATTGTCGGCGGCATGCGCGGCGTTGGCAGGAAGCTTCGACGCAAGTGCCGTGAGGAGCCGATGGACTTCTGTGTCATGAGTTTTGACTGAAACGCTGACCGTGGTGGATGGCTCGGCGGTAGGTGCCGCGCACATCTGCTCCATTTCATGACCGAGCTGATAGGATTTAGCGAGCGGAGGGGAAACCGACCACAGAACCCTGAGAATACCTGTGTTCAGTTCCATAGCTGTCGTGTTCTTCGCGTCTACAGCAGTCTTGATGTCGCCTGGAGGCGAACCCAGGGGCAAAGTGGCGCAGATCTTCAGCTGGGCGCTGAGATCGAAGTCGGCTTGAGTGCTTTTCAGGTGATTGTCAAGGTGGCCGCAGCGGGAGATTATCTGGTTGACCAGGAGGTTCCACTGGTCGGATGGAGCGTCAAGTCCGGGAACCTTCGTGAAATGTTTGAAGACCTGGTACTTAGTGCAGGTCAAGGCGTCACCGACGGCCCAGCCGAGCGCGTAGGCGACCGCGGCGTTAGGATCTGGGGCAGCTCCACTCGGCA
>DATIOP010000235.1:0-4434 GCA_035472975.1 Gemmatimonadales bacterium | reverse complement strand
GCCGCGCACCAGATTCCCCTCCCGGATCTGCAGGCTGCCCGCAAGGCCGCCGATCGGGGCCCGGATCGTGGCGTACTGGAGGTTGAGACGGGCCGTTTCCATCGCGGCGCTGTCTGCCTTGACGGTCGCTTCCATAGCGGCAGCCGAGGCCCTCATCGCGTCGTACTGCTGCGTGGTGACGTATTCCTGCTTGACCAGTGCCCCGTATCGTTCGACATCACGCTGGGCGTTCTGGGCCTGAATCACGTCCCGAGCGACCATCGCCTCCGCCGCGGCGAATGCGGCCCTGTAAGGCCGGGAATCGATCTCGAACAGCACCTGGCCCTTGGTGACCTGGTCTCCCTCCTGGAAGCCGATGCGCAGGAGTTGTCCGGAGATCTGAGCTTCCACGTTCACCCGCTGGAGGGGCTCGACGGTACCGGCCGCAGCGAGCTCGAATGGCACCGGGCGGCGTTCGACCGTCGCAACCGTGACCGGCACCGCGGACGGAGTCCCGGGATCCTTCTCCTTGCAACCCGCCGCGGCGATGCAGGAGAAAACGAGGATTGCGGTGCGGGACCGGCAGTCGAATGCGATCATCGTATGGGTTCTACCCCGGTTGAATCGGTTCCCAGCCGGAGGCTCGAACCTCCCCGCTCGTCGAGCTGCCCGGTGTCACGCGCCAATTGCGCGAGCGCCGTCTGCCAGATCCAGCGCGCCTGGACCTGTTGCGCTCGGGCATCGGCCAGCGCGGCCTCGGCCGTCAGCAGGTCAATCACGCTTCCTACTCCTTCTCGATAGCGCCCCAGCGCCACCTCCGCAGAACGCTCGGCGCTCTCCAGCAGATCATCGGTAGTCTCCACCCTCCGGGTCGCCGTGCGCAGCACGTAGTACGAGCTGAATACCTCGGCGATCACCTGCTGCCGGAGGGTCTGCGCCCCGGCCCTGGTGGCCTCCGCCTGACTCTCGGCGGCACGCTGGGTGTATTCCCGGCCAAATCCGTTAAACAGCGGAATCTGCAAGGCTACTGTCACGGCGTAGCTGTTCTTCAGCGCCGTAGTGCCGCCAACGCCGGTGTAGCCGTTCGACCCATTCAAGACAATGGACGGAAGTCGGGCGCCGTGGGCTTCGGTGATGCGCGCCTCCGATTGGCGAACCTCGGCCTGGATCGCAGCCAGGTCCGGCCGGTCCCGCACGGCTTGCTCGATGAGTGCATCCACACTGTCGGCCAGGGGTGCAACGGGTTGGAGCCCGGCAAGCGAATCCACCTCATAGGGCAAGTTGGCTGGCAGTCCCATGGAGACTGCGAGCGCACCTCGCGCCGTGGCGAGGGTGCCTTCGGTGGTGAGGACTGCCAGCTGGGCCTGGGAGAGAGCGGTCTTCGCCTGCAGGACGTCGGCGATGGTGGCAAGACCAACCTTGTTCCGCTCTTCCGCGGCGGCGAGGTTGGCCTGAGCCTCTTTGACGCTCACCTGCTGCGCCGCGAGGAGAGCCCGGGTGCCCTGATACTGGAAGAAGGCAGACTGCGCGATGAGGACGACGTTTTGAATCGTGGCGTTGTGGGTCCAATCGGCGGCGATCAGCGCTTCCCGGGCCTGACCGGTAGCGCCGGAGCGACCACCAAAGTCGAGCAGAAGCCACGAGACGTTGAGTACCGGCCCGTACACGGTCTGCTGCTGCGCGTTCCGGCCCTGAGTCGCCGTAGTCTTGAGCCGGGTTGCCGTAACTTGCCCGTCGATCTGCGGGTAGTACGGTCCGCGAGAGGCACCATAGAGATCCGCCGCGGCCCGGGCGCTTGCCCAACTTTGCCGAGTGGCGGGGTTGTTCCGAAGGGCCAGATCAACGACGTCCCCGAGGCCCAGCGACTGGAGGCGGGGGAGAAGGTCTTCCGGCAGGGCATGCACCGAGTCTCCGGGAGGCGGAGTTTCGGCCAGCTCGGGATGATCGTCGGGCGGAACCCAGGAGTTGTTGGGGGCTGGTGCGGTCGCGGGCCCGCCGCCGAGACCCGGGGCGGAGGGGGTGCAGCCGAACAGGATGAGTGTGGCGGCAAGCCAGGAGAAAACAGCCGGGCAACCCGCACGAAACACAATCATTCGAAGACCTCAGAGCACGCGACTCGAGCGTCGGTGCCGCTTATATGCACCAAACCGCATGAGATTCAGTCTTGCTTAAACATACAAAACGTAGTTAGACTGGCAAGCACCTTGATTCGCAGGATCTCAATGCGCGGCCAGCGAGCGCAGCAGTTCGTAGAACGCAGCGGCATCTTCTTTCAGTCCGAAGGACTGCCTCGCATCGGCGGGCGGATCTTCGGCCTCCTGCTGTTCGCGGACCAGGCCGTCTCCATCGACTCCATCGCCCGGGAACTCAAGGTCAGCAAGCCCAGCGTGAGCACCAACACCAGGGTGCTGGAGCGCTGGGGGTTTCTCGAGCGGGTCGGAAGACCGGGGGATCGCCGCAGCTACTACCGCCTGGCGCCCGATCTGGTGCACCGCACCTTGCTCCAACGGGTCGAACGGATGCGACGTTTCCGGTCCCTGATGGAAGACGCCAAGGAGCAGGCTCCCGGGGGGCGAGGCCCGCTGCGCCAGCGGCTGAGCAAGCTGGTCTCGGCTTACGACCAGTCGGTGGAAGCCATGGAGCGAGTGGTCGCGGAATGGCGGTAGGGCGAAAAGCGCAAGAAGTGAGAAGTGAGAAGTAAGACGGGTGAGACTCGTCTGATCGCGTTCCCTGTGCCCGTTCACCGTTCACCGCTCCCCGGAATCGGCCGGTCCCGGTAGGGATACCAGAAGTCCTTCCGCTCCATTACGTAGTCGAGATGCACATGCTTGGGTTCCCGAAAGGCATCGAGACCTTCTTCACCCAGCTCCCGCCCCAGCCCGCTCAATCGCATGCCGCCGAAAGGACCCGCGTTGTTGTCGGTGAGCGGGTCGTTGATCCAGAAGGTTCCCGCCTTGATGAACTCCATCGCCTTCATCGCGGTCTCGAGACTCGCGGTGTAGATGCAGGCACCGAGTCCGTACTGTGAGTCGTTAGCCATCTCGATGGCATGATCGGAGTCGCGGGCAACGGTGATCGAAATGACGGGACCGAAGATTTCTTCTCGCGTGGGCAGCGTCCCGTGCTCCACGTCGGTCAGAATCGTGGGCTCATAGAAATGGCCCTTAAGGCCATTGTGCTTTCGCCGCCGGCCCCCTAACAGTACCCGAGCGCCCTGCTGTACCGACACCGCAACCTGCTGTTCCACCGTCGCTAGTGCCTCGTCCGAGATCAGCGGCCCGATATCGGTCTCGGGGTTCATCGGATCTCCCACCACCAGCGATTTCACGTATTGCTCCATCCGCCGGGTAAACTCGCCCGCGATCGACTGCACGACGTAGATCCGCTTCGAGGAAGTGCAGACCTGTCCGGCGTTGAGCAGCCGAGCCCAGGCGACTCCGGGGACCGCGACATCGAGATCCGCATCCTCAAAGACGATGAAGGGGTCGACGCTGCCCAGTTCCAAGTTCAGCTTCTTGAGCTGCTCTGCCGCCATGCTCGCGACCCGGCGCCCCGCGGCTACGGAGCCGGTAAAGGCGATCAGGTCCACCTTGGGGTGGCGCACCAGCTCCTCGCCGGTCGGCGCGGCGCCGGTCACCACGTTCACCGCACCCGGGGGCAGCACGTCGTAACACGTCGCCATCAACAGGTTGGAGAGCGGGTTCTGGTGAGGCGGCTTGCATACCACCGTGTTCCCGGCCGCAAGCGCCGGGGCCACCTTCCAGGCGGTGAGGAGCAGCGGGAAGTTGAAGGGAACGATGACCGCGACGACTCCGAACGGCTCCTTGATCGTGAAGTTGATCTGGTGTGCCGCACCCGGCGGGATGGAGTTCCCGTAACTGCGTCTCCCTATCTCGGCGTAGTACTCGAAGCAGATCGCTACCCAGTCGATACAATCTACCGCCTCGATCAGCGGCTTTCCCGTCTCCCGCGCAAGCAACGGCGCCAGCTCGGATCCTTTCTCCCGGATCCTCGCGGCCACTTCCCGCAGCAGCCTCGCCTTCTCGACACCAGGAACCTTCCACCAGGCGCGTTGGGCATTGAGTGCCGCCATCACCGCGTGATCCACGTCGTGGAGATCACAGTCGGCGACGGCCCCCAGCGTTTCAAGCGTCGAGGGGTTGGTAATGGTTCGCGCCTTGGTTGAATGAGGGGCGACCCACTGGCCGTTGACGAGAATCGGATGGAGCTGGGCCATGCCAAGACAGCCTTGGGGAGGGAGACGGAATCTGGAAGGCGGGAGTGAGATGGGGAAGGGTCGATGGTTGATAGTCCTGAGTCGTGAGTCGTGAGTCTCGACCACGGACTCAGGACCCACGACTCAAGACCCACGACCGCTTATGACGAGCTTCAACTGCCGGTGGCCGTGCCGCTCCCCGAGAGGCCGGCCAGTATTCCCTGGATCCTCGGCTTCTG
>DATIOP010000234.1:0-7418 GCA_035472975.1 Gemmatimonadales bacterium | reverse complement strand
AGGCGGTGCGGGAGCGGGGCGGCGTCATCGGTGGCACGTCGGCCGGTGCCGCGATCATGTCTGACTCGATGATCACGGGGAACCAGTATCGCGCCGGCGTCGACACGGTTGGGTACTACGACGACGAGTTTCCCACGATCGGGCGGCGGACGATCGAGGTGGTTCCCGGCCTGGGATTCCTGCATGGGGCCATCGTGGACCAGCATTTCATCCGCCGGGAACGGCACAACCGGCTGTTGAGTGTCGTGCTGGAGCGGCCGACTCTCGTCGGGGTCGGGATCGACGAGAGTACCGCGCTCGAGGTGGAACCGGATGGCCGCTGGGAAGTGCGCGGCGCCGGCAGCGTGATGGTGTACGACGCGCGCCACGCCAGAATCACTCCCGCCGGCGCGCCACTCCTGGGAGCATCGGGAATTCAGGTCGCCGTGCTGCCGACCGGCAGCCGGTTCGATCCGCAGAGCGGGACGGCGGTGCTGGCCCCCCGGTAACGATTCGCTGCGCTGTACTGATTCACCGCAAAAAGGAGGTACTACGATGCAGGTACGAGGGCGTCTGATGGCAGGCTTGTTCCTCGGTCTGGTCCTGGCGGCTGCCGCCGCTGTACCTGTCGCGGCACAAAACGCGACGGTGCACGGCGTGGTCACCGATTCCGCGACCGGCCGGAACCTGGAGGGCGCACTGGTGTCGATCGGCGGCACCCAGATCCGCACCCAGGCCAAAGCGGACGGAAGCTTTGCCTTTGCGCAGGTGACACCCGGGGTCATCACCCTCCGGGTGCAGATGATCGGATACGATCCCGCTGAGCGCCAGGTCACGGTGCCGGCGACTGGTGATGTGTCGGTGGGCTTCGCCCTTGCGGCCAAGGCAATCGAGCTGCAGGAGCTGGTTTCCGTCGGCTACGGTGAGGCGGCAAGGAGCGACCTGACCTCCGCCGTGGGCTCTCTGGATGGCACAGGCCTTACCAAGACGGTCGCGGGCCTGGATGCCGGCCTGCAAGGCAAGGTCGCCGGCGTTCAAGTGATCCAGAACGCGGGCAATCCAGGCAACGGCATCACGATCCGGGTCCGCGGCTCCGCCTCGATCTCGGCGGGGAACCAGCCGCTCTACGTGATCGATGGCGTTCCCATGATCTCCGAGGACTATTCCCAGCTGGGCCTGGGCGGTCAGGGCATTTCTGGCGTGTCGGGGATTTCGCAGAACGAGGTCGAACGGATCGACGTGCTCAAGGACGCTGCGGCGACCGCGATCTACGGGTCCCGGGGCTCCAACGGCGTCGTCATGATCACGACGAAGCGTGGTAAGGCACAGAAGGCCCAGGTCACCCTGGACGCCTACACGGGCCCCCAGGTGGCGTCGCGCCGGCTCGACCTGATGAACTCGACCGAATATCTCACCTTCATGAACGAAGGTGCGTCAAACGACGGCTACGGACCTGACTATCTCGGGGTGGTTGGTGTGGACGACAAGATCAACACCAACTGGCAGGACGCCGCGCTCCGGGAGGCACCGGTGGGCAGCCTCCAGCTCGCCGTGGCGGGTGGGGACGATCGGCTCCGCTACCGGGTCTCCGGTGACATGTTCGACCAGCAGGGAATCGTGATCGGTTCCTCCTACCGAAGGCTGGCCGGCCGCATCAACCTCG
This sequence comes from Gemmatimonadales bacterium, assembly GCA_035472975.1. Taxonomy (GTDB): domain Bacteria; phylum Gemmatimonadota; class Gemmatimonadetes; order Gemmatimonadales; family GWC2-71-9; genus DATBGE01. The sequence goes on along the minus strand of DATIOP010000234.1, from coordinate 5,776 downwards.
ATTTCAACACCAGCGAGAAACTGTCCTTCAGGTCGTCTCTAGCCGTTTCCGGTGAGAACAACCAGCGGATCGAGAACGACAACAGCATCACCGGTATCATCACGGACGTGGTGGGTAACGCGCCGATCTTCCCGGTCAAGAAGGATGATGGAACCTTCTTCGGCCCGGGCGACGACTTGCCCAATACCGGCAACACGCTGTTCATCGACATGCAGTATCCCAACTCCGTGGCGCTGGGCACTCTGAATACCGCCGAGGCGCGCACCACGCGGATCATCGGCAACCTGGAGGGCAACTACCGCTTCGGCGGGGGATGGGGCTTCACCTCGCGAGTCGGCATTGACATGCTCGACGTGAAGGAGACCCAGTTCGAGTCGCCAGACATCAGCGGGACGTATGCCGCGAGCGCGGGCGGTGTCGTCAAGCGGAGCTACTCCGCCGGAAACCGCTACGTCTTCGACAACTTCCTTAGCTGGGACCGGACCTGGGACGGGCGCCATCACGCGCTGACCGCCACGGCCGGCAACAGCATCGAGTACACCAACAACGACCTCAACTTCATTCGGGGTGAGGGACTGGCTGACCCGAAGCTGACCGAGGTACGTAACACGACGATTCCGACCTCGTTCGACGGGACCCAGTCCCGCTCCACCCTCGTGTCGTTCTTCGGCAGGGCCAATTACTCGCTGAACGACACTTACCTGCTGAGCGGAAGCCTGCGGACCGACGGTTCTTCCCGGTTCGGCCCCGACTCACGCTGGGGCGTGTTCCCCGCGGTCTCCGGGGCGTGGGTCATGACCAGGGATTTGTTCAAGAATTCCAGCTGGCTCGATGAACTGAAGCTCCGCGGCAGCTGGGGTCTCACTGGCAACCAACCCTCCGATCTATATCCCTACCAGGGAACGGCGGGGACTTCCAACTACGGCGGCACACCCGGGCTGGCGAACTCCTCGCTTTCCAACCCGGCGCTCAAGTGGGAAAGCACCGCGCAGGTCGATATCGGGGTCGACTTCACGCTCTTCAAGGGTCGCGTCTTCCTGACCGCGGACTGGTACAAGAAGAACACCCAGGACCTGCTGTTGCAGCGGCCGATCAGCAACACCAGCGGATTTACCACGGTGTTCGACAACGTCGGGGACATGACGAACAAGGGCTTCGAGATCGGACTAGAGACGGTCAACATCCAGGCCAAGGACCCGAAGGGGTTCAACTGGAGGACCGGGCTCAACCTGTCGATCAACCGCAAAGAAGTAACCAAGCTGGCCAACAACGAGCCGTTCAGCTCTTACGTCAACCGGGTCCAGGTCGGGCATGAGCTGGGCGAGTTCTACATGCTCAAGTTCCTCGGCGTAGATCCAGCCACCGGCGACGCGATCTTCAAGGATGTCGACGGCGACGGCGTCATCACCTCGAACGACCAGACCTTCGTGGGCAGCCCGCATCCGGACTACAGCGGCGGCCTGACCAACGAGTTCACCTGGAAGGGAGTGGACCTGAGCTTCCTGATGACCTTCAGCCAGGGCAACAAGATCTATAACGACATGCGGACGTACAGCGCGTCGGGCGGCTATTACTTCGACAACCAGTTCAAGGACCAGCTGAAACGGTGGCAGAAGCCCGGCGACCAGACCGACGTCCCTCGGGCCAGCTACGACGGCGTGTCCGGCGCCTACGGTGATCCGACCAGCCGATTCCTCGAGAACGGATCCTACCTGCGCATGCAGGAGATCACTATGGGATATCAGTTCCCGGAGAACTGGGCAGCCGGCGTCAAAGCCCGGAGTCTCAGACTCTATGCCGGAGTGCGGAACGCGTTCGTCATCACCGATTACAGTGGATACGATCCTGACGTGAACAGCGGAGGGTCGTCAACCAACGTGTCGCTGGCCAACGACTTCTATGCCTACCCGCAGGAGCGGACCGTCATCCTCGGCATTCAGGCAGGGTGGTGAACCATGACTACTCACACTAACGCGACCGCTCGGCGGACTCCGATGATGAAAAGGCTGATACTTCCGTTGCTGCTGGTAGTCTTCGGACTCACGGGATGCAGCGGCTTCCTCGACGAGCAGCCGAAGGACGAGGTGCCGTCGAATGGCGCGATCACCGACCTGCCGTCGGCGCAAGCGTTCCTGGCCGGCGCATATGCCGGGCTCCAGGAGAACAGCTACTACGGTGGTGACTTCGAGCTCTTTGGCGACCTGTCCTCGGACAACGCCCAGGACATCGGCACCTTCAACTCGTACAAGGATGCCCAGAGGCACAACCTGCAGCCGACCAACATCTCGATCAGCGACATCTGGTCCGCGATCTACATCGCGATCTCACGCGCCAACACTCTCATCAACGACGTGCCGGGTGTCGTGACGATTGCCCAGGCCGACAAAGACGAGATCGTGGGCGAGGCGCTTGCGTTGCGAGCCTTACACTATCACAACCTGGTCAAACTCTTCGGAGGAGTGCCGCTGGTTCTCAAGGCGCCGGGGAGCGTCTCGGATGCCAACAGTGTAGTCCGCGCCACGTCGGATGAAGTCTACGCCCAGATCCTGAGCGACCTCCAGCAGGCGGAGACGCTCATCAGCAACCAGACGGGGCCGACCAACACCGCGACTGTCGGTGGCGCCAAAGCGCTGCTCGCGCGGGTCTACCTGTACCAGGGGGACTACGCCAACGCCCTGGCGAAGGCGGATGAAGTGATCGCGCTGGGCTACGATCTCGATCCGGTCTATTCGGACCTGTTCCCCAGCGACGAAAACGACAGTGTCGAGGACATCTGGAAGGTGACTTTCACCGATGTGCAGTACAACTACATGTACTACTGGTGGTCGGATCCCCAAGGTGGTGGTGCCGAGGTGGCACCGACGGCGAGCCTGGTCGGCGCGTATGCTCCGAATGACGACCGCCTGGCTTGGAATGTCTATATCCCGACCCCCGATGACACCTCGGGCGGAAAGTATCCGACCACGGCGGGTGCCGAGGATATCCACGTCATCCGTTTCGCCGAGGTGTTGCTGATCAAGGCGGAGGCCTTGGCGCGCCTGAACCAGCTCGCCGCCGCGGTTGACGAGTACAACAAGATCCGGGTGCGGGCTGGCCTGGCAGCCCACACGCTTGGAAACCAGGTAACCACCCAGCAGGATGTTTTGGATGAAATCGATCTGCAGCGGCGGCTGGAGTTCTTCGCCGAGGCCGACCGGTGGCCCGACCTGGTCCGCACCGGCCGCTGGCAGCAGGTGCTGCCTGGTGTGCCGTCGTACCAGACGCTGTACCCGATTCCGCAGAGTGAAATCGATGTAGCAGGTGGTCTGGTGCAGAATCCGGGATATTAGTTCGTAGCAGGCAACATGCGACGCCGGGATGGCCGATTTGGCTGTCCCGGCGTTGTTGCGTTCAGGAGGCTCTGGCAGAAGCTGCCGCGGAAGAACGCGGATGAGGATTGTTGTACTCGCAGTAACGGATTTCTTCTCGTGGGTAGCTCTTCAAAGCATACCCACGGAGCACGCGGATAACGCGGAAGCACGCGGACAAAGCACTGATAATGTGGCTAATTGTGTGCTCTGCGTCGCCACACCAACGCCGAACAGACAAGCGAACAACAACAACACCCCGCGTGTTCGGCGTGTTCCGCGTTAAGCTGTTTCCTTCGCCCATTGGTGTGCGTTGACACAACGAGCATGCGGCGAACAACAACATTCCGCGTGCTTCCGCGTGATCCGCGGTAAGCTGTTTCGATCCCTTTCGAGCAAACGTTCAGGAGGACTCACTACTCGGAACTCGGAACTCGGAACTGTTGGATCTACTCGTTCGACTCCTGTATGAAGGGCTCAAAGACTACATCCACGCTGTATCCCTGCCGGGCGAAGAGGCCGGTGAGCAGTTGCCGGGCGCCTTGTTCCGCGTGGGCGACCACCGCCATGTCCCGCGCGGCCCAGACCAGGTGTTGCCGGGCGAGCTGGAAGATCGTGTCGCGGTCGGCCGGCCGGAACGGATTCCAGAGGCCGCGGCTCTCGTCGTAGATCTTGAGATCCTGGATGTCCACCCCGATCAGCCGGGCATGGGGCAGACCGAGCGAGATCCGTTTCGCCTTGTAGTCGATACTGACCCGGGGCGAGTGCTGGAGATCGAGCCCCACCAGGGCCTTGCCGGTTACGATAACCAGCGAGCGCTTGGTGGACCCCAGCCGGGTGTTCTCGTAGACGATCACGTCCCGCACCGTGGCTTCGGTCGTGACCAGCTTGGCCACGGTCTTGAGCTGCTCGACCACGGACGACTGATCGACCCGGGTCCTGCTCTCGAAGAATGAGGCGGTGTGACTCAGCGTGAGCCCGGCAAGGACGCCGAGGACCAGCAGCACAAGCCCCGCGACGATCAGGCCGACGTGGCCGATCGCGCGGGGTTGGTTGCCCGAAGGCTCGTTACTTGAGATAGAGGAAAAGCCCGACACCGGCCGCGACGGCGCCGGCGATGGTGACGACGTCTTCCTCAATGATGAGTCCGGTGACGAGGGCTGCAGCGCCGGCGATCATGAGGGCCTTGCCGGTTCTGTCGCGGCCTCTGGAACGCGGCGACATCGTGGCGAGGTTGGTGGAAGTCTCCGGCGTCGCGGCAACCGGGCGAAGCATGGCGGCGGCCTGAAGGTTCTGGACCGACGGGCCGATCGGGCCGGGTCCCTGGGTCTGGGCCACGACGGGACGGGAGATAAGGCTCAATGAAAGAGCAGAAACCGCTATGAATGCGGCGCGCACATTTCCTCCTTTAGCGGCGCAGGGTGGGTCAACGTTCGGCAGCCTCGATCAGTTTGCGAGTCTTGGCCAGATAGGCATCGTAGGCTTGCCCCCAGAGTCCGGAAAAGCGGGACTTCTTGGGCAGGTTCTGAATGGCATCGAGCAGGGGTCGCAACACCGGGTCGGCATAGTCCTGGGCTTCGACATCCCGCAACACTTCACTGCGGGGAAGCTTCCCCTCGGAAAAGGCCCGGGCGCGCTTGGCAATCTCGTGCCGCCTGGCGGTGACGTCGAACGTCATGGAATGGATCTCATTCTTCGGTGTGATGCACTGTGAAGAGCATTTCGCTCGCCACCGTCGCGCGCACCGTGAGCGGTACGCCGGGGGCCAGCACTACCATCTGTCCCGCGGACACCTCATGAGTGGAATCGTCGGCCGTGACGAGCAGCCGGCCGACCAGCGCGTGGATCGTAACCACTCCCTCGGTCTCGTGTTGTCTGAGGTGACCCTCGGGCTCGAAGAGGTACAGCACCACGGTCACCTGCCCGTGGCGGAATAGCGCAATCTGCCGGTGCCCTTCGACGGCGGCGTGCGGTTCGGCCCGCAAGCGCGCAGCAGCTTCCTTCAAGTCGAAAAGCTGGGCCGGATCGCGGAATCGATCCTGAGGGTGGGGACGAAGCCGTTCGGGAATGGTCATACACCTGACCGTTCGGACGTGAGTTGATTACCGGGCCGGAGGGATGGCCGTCCATCCAGCCGGCTTGAAGCTAGGTCAAAAGAGGGCGGGAGGGAACTGACAGGCTGGCTACGCCTGGTCCGGTGCGTAGTTCCGGAATGGCTCGGTGAGCATCCGCTCCGGCTTGCCGGCCTGCTCGAAGACGTGAACCAGTTCGACCTCTTCGCCGACCCGCTGCACCCGGCTTTCCAGCAGCTTCAACTCGGGTTTGTCCGCCAGGCCAAGCTGGTTCAACCGCTCCGCCTCGGCCTTACAGATGGCACCGGGAGTCGGGGTGGGGCGAGGGTGGGGGTCCTCGTGGTGGGCTATCAGCGC
>DATIOP010000233.1:0-3333 GCA_035472975.1 Gemmatimonadales bacterium | reverse complement strand
TGCGGATGGCCCAGCTCGTGGAGCAGCGCACGGGTGTTGTCCAGCCCGAATTTGATCGTCGTGGTGCGGGGGAAAAGAAATTCCAGCGCCTCGCTGTAACTCGAAGCGGTTGGCCCGCCGGTTCTCGGCGGAGCGGAGGGTGTGTAGGTTTGATGGCGAGTCATCAAGCCGACAATGTACCCGCCACCGGCGACCCGAACCATGGGCCGATACAGCTTCGTTCCCGACCCGTTTGTACCCGAATTGCGGCGAATTCCCGGATTCCGGGAGCTCACCGAGGGGCTACACCCTCTGCCCCGAGTGCGAGAGGTGCGAGCGGAGCGTGGTCTACCTCTCGCCCAGGGAGCGCGCGGGAGCAGTGGAGAGCGGCCGACGGGTTTACGGGAAGGGCGGAGGCTCACGCCTCAACCGGCAAGGCTGCCGCTGTCCGTTCTATCTGGGGCCCAGTCAGGGCTGCGCGGCGTACGAGGATCGCCCGCTTATCTGCAATCTCTTCCCGCTCGACATCATCGAACGCGAGGAGGACGGTCAATACTGGTGGGTGCTATTCGGCGCGTGCGAGGAAGTGGCGCGGGGCAAGCTCGCCGGGCGAGTCGAAGAGGCGCGGGAACTGGCCAGGGAAATCGATCGCCGGATGCCCGACGATTTGAAGCAGGCGTTCATGGCGGATGCGGGCGCGGCGCTGTTCGAGCCGGTGTTCTACGAGCATCCGATTCATTTTCTGGTTCCGCTAACTCGTCAGCAGCCGTAAGCCGTCAGCCGTCAGCGATAAGCAAAGAGCCATGGGCCGTGAGGTTGGGATTTCAACCCTGGCACATGGCTTTATCGCTGACGGCTGACGGCTGACGGCTGCTAACCTACTCCGCCGGCTCCTCGTGCGGCCTCTGCCCTCGCATGTGTCGCAGCAGGCGGGCCGTGGTCTCCCGAAGTGATGCGCGGGGGATCACGTCGTCAATCTGGCCCTTCTCCAGCAGGAATTCCGAAGTCTGGAATCCCTCCGGCAAATCCTGACCGATGGTCTGCTTGATGACCCGCTGACCGGCGAACCCCACCACCGCTCCCGGCTCCGCCAGAATCACATCGCCCTGCATGGCGAAGGAAGCGGAGACGCCGCCGGTCGTCGGATTAGTGAGGATGCTGATGTAAGGGATCGACAACTGGTAGAGCTGGGCGATCGCGGCCGATGTCTTCGCCATCTGCATGAGGGAGAAGACGCCCTCCTGCATCCGGGCGCCGCCCGAAGTCGAGACCAGAATGAGCGGAATGCGTTTCTCAGCGGAGCGCCGGGCCAGCCGAGTGATCTTCTCGCCTACCACGGAGCCCATTGAACCGCCCATGAAGGCGAAGTTCATGACGCCGAGGTTGAGCGGGACCCGATCGAGGCGGCCGGTGCCGGCGTACATCGCGTCGGCGTGACCGGCCTTCTTGTTGGCCGCCTTGAGACGGTCGGGGTAATGCTCGAAACCGAGCGGATCCTCCGAGCGAAGATCGCCATAGAGCTCCCGCCAGCTTCCATCGTCGGTCAGGAGCTCGATGTACTCCTCCGCCGTAAACCGGCGGTGGTAGCCGCACTCAGGGCAGACATTGAGCGCGCGTTCGAACTTTTCTCGGAGATCTATGTGGCCGCAGGCGTCACACTTTTCCCAGGCATCCGCCGGAATCTCCAGGCGCTCCCTGGTGGACTGCCGCGGCTTCTTCTCCTTCCTAAACCACGCCATGCGAGCCATGGACCTGTCGGGGGGTTAGGGGAGGGGTCTTGAGGGCAGCATCCATATCCACCTAATCTGGGTATCGCCTTCGGCTCGCGCCACCCCTTACCGTTAACTCGTTGCTACACATCGACATAGCCTGCCAATCGGGCGTCCCATGCCGCTCGGAGCACCAGCCCCAGACTCATCGAGGAAGCCAGCAGGAAGGACCCGCCATACGAGAAGAAGGGGAGCGGGATCCCGGTAATTGGCATCAGGTTGACGGTCATCCCCACGTTCTCGAAGACGTGAGTGCCGAAGAGGCCGGTCAGCCCGAAGACTACCAGACTGGAGAAGGGATCCACCGCCCGCCGGGCGATCCGGAGCAGGACGAGGAAGAAAATCAGGAACAGGAGCAGAGCGGCGAGGACGCCGAGGAAGCCCAGTTCCTCGCCGACCACCGAAAAGATGAAATCGGTGTGCTGGGCCGGGAGGAACGCGAGCCGTTTCTGGGGGCCTTCGAGGAATCCGTTGCCGAACCAGCCGCCGGAACCGATCGCGACCTTGGACTGAATGGCGTGATAGCCCGCCTTCTGCGGATCGACCTCAGGATTGAGGAACGTCAGGAGGCGATTCTGTTGGTAGGGCTCGAGTCGTCGCCAGATGGGAATCGCGACGAAACCCATCACCGCGTTGAGCACCGCCACGGCCGCTGCTTCGGCGACATATGGACGCCAAATGATCATCAGGGTGATCAGGATCGCCATCCAGGTGACCCAGGTCCAGATGGTGAAGGCGAGGAGCAGGCTCACCACTGGAGACGCCAGCATGAACAGCAGCGATGGCTTGACGCCGGACCAATAGAGCATGGCGAACAGGATACCGCCGAACACGAGGGCGCTCCCCAAGTCAGGCTGCTTGAGAACCAGCAGTGCTGGTACCCCGGCAAGGAGACATGGAGCCACGAGCTCCCGCAGGCTGGCGGGCGCCTCGCGCCGGCCTGAGAGATAACGAGCCAGCATGAGTACGACGGCGATCTTGGCCAGCTCGGCCGGCTGTCCGACAGCATGCCCGCCGATGTAGATCCAGCTCTTGCTGCTCGCGGCGGTTCCCGCTCCGCGCCCGATGACCAGGGTGACGGCGAGCAGCGCGAGCGAGAAGATGTAGAGTGGAAGTGCCGCCCATTCAAGCAGCCGGGGCGACAGGCGGAACACCAGTGCCGCGAGAATCGTTCCCGCTCCCAGCCAGATCAGCTGCCGCTTCCAGGCCCCTTCGGCGGCGAGTACCGGCACATCGGTCTGCCCCGCCGAATAGAGCATCAGGAGACCGAACAGCACGAGCAGTACGGTCACAATCAGAAGCGGGCGATCGGGTCCCAGGCTTCTCATTGAGGTGGCGGAGGTGTCACGACTCTGGGCACCAGCAGTGAATCAGTGGGCGCTACCGGCGCTGGCCGCACTTCGACTTCGCGGGGCGCCGAGTCCTCGGGAGCGATGATCCGAATGATGGGTTTGGCCCCAGTGGAGTCGGGTCCCAGCAGGTAGCGGCTGATCGCTCGCACGACGTACGGCGCAACGACGGTTCCATGCTCGCCGAACTCGAAGATTGCGCCGACAATGATTTCCGGTTTCTCGGCTGGAGCAAA
>DATIOP010000232.1:0-5314 GCA_035472975.1 Gemmatimonadales bacterium | reverse complement strand
CACCGACCCGGTCACGATGCCGCGTCCCGGCCAACGCCAGCACCGCGGCGAGCTCGGCGGCGAGATCCCGCTTGGTGCGCAGGGCGGAGCCGAAGTGGCCCGACGCACTCACATCGATCACCAGGAGCACGGTGAGCTGTCGCTCCTCCCGGAACCGCTTCACATAGGGGACGCCGAGTCGCGCCGTGACGTTCCAGTCGATGGTGCGAATGTCGTCTCCCGCCATGTACTCCCGCACTTCGGCGAACTCGACCCCGCGTCCGCGGAACACGCTCGCATAGTCGCCGGCGGCGAGACTCCGGACCAGGCCGCGAGTCGTGATCTCCAGCTGGCGTACGACGCGAACGAGTTCCGGGGGGATCACCGGACCGGCACCGCTTCGAGAATCCGATCCAGGATCTGATCGGTTGACACCCCTTCGGCTTCGGCCCGGTAGGTGGGAATGAGCCGGTGACGGAGGGTGTCATGGGTCATCTGCTTCACATCCTCGGGCAGCACATAGGCTCGGCCAGCGAGGAAGGCGTGTGCCTTGGCCGCCTTGAGCAGGTGAATCCCCGCCCGGGGCGAGGCGCCGAATTGCACCAGCGTCTCCAGATCCTTGAGCCCGATCGAGGCAGGTGCCCGGGTCGCGGCCATGAGATCGAGCACGTACTCCTTGATTCGCTCGTCCACGTGCATGGCCCTCACTTGTGCGCGGGCGGCGAGGACGCGCGCGGGATCGAGTACCGCGTTTGCGGTCGGCTCGGGGCCATCGGTCATTCGATCGAGAATACCGCGCTCCTCGGTCCGACTGGGGTATCCGACGAGCAACTTGAAGAGGAACCGGTCCACCTGCGCCTCGGGCAGGGGATAAGTGCCCTCGTGCTCCAACGGGTTCTGAGTCGCGAGGACCACGAAGAGCTCGGGGAGGGGATAGGACTCTCCACCGATTGTCACCTGCCGTTCCTGCATCGCTTCGAGCAAGGCACTCTGCACCTTGGCGGGCGCACGATTCACCTCATCGGCGAGGAGGACGTTAGTGAACACCGGGCCCCTCTGGACCGTGAAGTCGCCCGACTTCTGATTGTAGACCAGCGTGCCGATGAGGTCGGCCGGCAAGAGGTCCGGTGTGAACTGGACCCGGCGGGATTCGCTGCGGATCGTGGCCGCGAGGGAACGGGCCGCCAGAGTCTTGGCCAGCCCCGGAAGACCCTCGAGGAGAAGATGGCCGTCGGCCAGGATCCCGATCATCAGCCGCTCGAGCAGCATCTGCTGCCCAACGATGACCCGGCTGATCTCGTCCAATGCGGCGCGGAAGGGCCGGCTCAGCGCTTCGATTTCCGGTCCGCGTTCCAACGCGGAGCCGGTGCGGAAACGTTCCAGGGTACTCGACTCCGGATTCATCATCGCTCCAAGGCCGCGAGAGTGTGAAGTGGGAATATACGCGGTATGTTTTGCCCCGAACCCATGAGTAACGATCCGGCCTCCACCGACCAGCCTCACGGCTTCCCGCTGACTCGCGATTCGGTACTCGTTGAGCTCAGGAGCGAGGACCGGGAGAAACGGGAGCGGGCGTGGGAATCGCTGGCCGCAGCCTACTGGCGCCCGGTGTATTGCCATATCCGCTTGCGGTGGAATGCCTCACGGGACGATGCGCAGGACCTGACCCAGGACTTCTTTCTGCGCGCCTTGGGCGGAAAGTTCTTCGAGGGATACGATCCAGGGCGTGCACGCTTCCGCACCTTTCTTCGAACCTGTCTGGATCGGTTCCTCAGCAATGAACAGCGAGACGCCAGTCGGGAGAAGCGCGGTGGCGGCATCGTCTTCCTCCCGATTGATGTCGGAGAGATCGAAGCGGATCTCCTCGCGAACGGCAATCCGGAACCCGATCCAGACCAGACTTTTCACCGGGAGTGGATTCGCAGTCTGTTCATTCTTGCGGTGGATGCCTTGCGCGCCGAGTGCGCCGCGGCAGGAAAGGACCTGCAGTTCTCGGTATTCGAGCGGGCCGACCTGCTGGCGGTCGAAGGCGCCGAGCGGCCGACCTATCGTGATCTCGCCGAGGAATTCAAACTCCCCATGACGCAGGTGACCAACTACCTCGCGTTTGCCCGCAGAGAGTTCCGAAGGCTGGCGCTGGAGCGTCTGGCCTCGTTATGCGGCAGTGAGGAGGAGTACCAGTCGGAGGCCCGCGAGCTCTTCGGGATCGCATCGCCATGACCCGGATCTCCGACGCGGCGCTGGAACGCCTGCGCGATGTGGCCGAGTGGCCGGAGCTGACCGGCAACCGCTATGAGATTGTTGGCGCGCTGGGACAGGGCGGCATGGGGACGGTGTATCTGGCCCGCGATCGCGAGCTGGAGCGAGAGGTGGCGCTCAAGGTGCTGCGCGCTGCGGCCTCTACGCCGGACACGGTCCTGCGACTCCGGCGTGAGGCTCGCATTCTGGCCCGACTGGAGCATCCGGGCATCGTGCCGGTTCACGATGTCGGACGACTTCCCGATGGGCGGGTCTACTATGTGATGAAGCTGGTCCGCGGCGTCCGGCTCGATCACTACGCCCGTGCCGCGGTTCTCACCGATCTGCTCCGGCTGTTTCTCCGGATCTGCGAGACGATAGGCTTTGCCCATGCGCAGGGGGTGGTGCATCGGGATTTGAAGCCGGGGAACATCATGGTGGGCGCGTTTGGGGAGGTGTTGGTGCTGGATTGGGGGATTGCGAAGGTGGGAGAAGAGGCGGGAAGGCGGGAGGGCGGGAAGGCGGACGGAAATGTGGCGGACAGGCTTGCCCCGAGCGGGAGCGAGGGGGCCGACGAGACGGACAATGCGGACACTGCTCCGGGCACCGTACTCGGCACGCCGGGATTCATGTCGCCGGAGCAGGCGAGAGGAGACGTCGAGCAGGTGGACGCGAGGAGCGATGTTTACAGCCTCGGCGCAGTGCTCCGGCTTCTCGTCACTGGATCGGAGGGACAGCTCGCAGGACTGCCGGCGCCGCTTCGGCCTTTGCGAGCGATCTGGCGGAAGGCGATGGCCCCGATCCCCGGCGATCGGTACCCCTCCGCTCAGGCCTTGGCCGACGATGTAGCCCGGTACCTCGACGCACAACCAGTCGATGCCTATAGGGAGCCGCTGCTGGAGAAGGGGCGGCGCCTCATCGCCAAATACCAGACGCCGATCCTGCTGGTGCTGGCCTACTTGGCCATGAGGATCTTGTTCCTGGTGACGAGGGGGAGGTGAGAGGGCGGGAGGGCGGAATGATGGAATGGTGGGACGGCGGACGGGGCGGACAAGGCGGACAGGGCGGACGTTCTAAAGGTTCTGGCTCGGACGGGTAATAGAAGAGTGCGGCTGGTAAAGCTTGGCCAACCACAAGGAGAATCCCGATGAACAAGCCGGTGCTCGGTCTGGTCCTGGGAGGCGTTTTGGGTGCACTCGACGGGCTAACGGCCTTGGTCTCGGCGCCCGAGGTGGCTCCTCAGATCGTGGGGATCGTGATCGGGTCCATGGGGAAAGGACTGGTGGCGGGACTGCTGATCGGATGGATCGCCCGGAAACTTCATTCGCTCCCGCTTGCTCTCCTCATCGGCCTGGGCATAGGTGCGCTCCTGGCACTGCCCTTCGCCTTGGGGACCGATCCCAACACCGGCAAGCGCTACTTCTGGGAGATCATGATTCCCGGCTCGATCGTGGGACTCATCGTGGGATACGCCACCCAGAAATTTGGCCGGCCGGCCGCGCAGAGAGCCTGATCGTCACAGCCTCCAACCCGTCGAGAGGAGCAGCTCATGCCGCGTCCCATTCACTTCGAGATTCCGGCCGACAATCCGGAGCGGGCCATCGGTTTCTACAAAGGCGTGTTCGGATGGACCTTCCAGAAATGGGATGGGCCGATGCCCTACTGGATGGTGCTGACCGGCGAGAACACTCCGGGAATTGATGGAGGCATCCATCCGCGGGCGCACCCGGGGCAGGGCCCGGTCAACACCGTAGATGTGCCCTCGTGCGACGATTTCGCGAAGCGGGTGGAAAAGGCGGGTGGAAAGGTCGTCGTACCCAAGATGGCGATCCCGGGGATCGGTTGGCTGGCCTACTGCACCGATCCGGAGGGGAACACCTTCGGGATACTGCAGGCGGACGACAAGGCGGCCTGAGCGGCGTTCTCAGTTGGAGAAACGGAACAGCATCACGTCGCCGTCCTGGACCACGTACTCCCGGCCTTCGGCGCGGGCCAGACCCTGTTCCCGGGCAGGCTTCCACCCTCCGACGCGGACGAAAACGTCGTAGGCGACCGTTTCGGCGCGGATGAAGCCCTTCTCGAAATCGGAGTGGATCACGCCCGCCGCCTGGGGCGCCTTGTCGCCGCGGTGGATGGTCCAGGCCCGCACTTCCTTCTCTCCGGCGGTGAAATAGCTCTGCAATCCAAGCAGGTGATAGGCGGCCTTGGCGAGACGATCCAGGCCCGACTCGGTGACGCCGAGTGAGGAGAGGAAGTCGGCGCGATCGGCGGGGGGAAGCTCGCTGAGTTCCGCTTCGACCTTCCCGGAGAAGACCACGAGATCGGCCTCTTCGGCGTCTTTCTTGATAGCCGCCTGGAGGGCTTCGACGTGGCGGTTGCCGGTCGCGATCTCATGCTCGAGCACGTTGGCGGCGTAGAGCACCGGCTTCGAGGTAAGGAGATTGAACGAACGATAGGTCGGGGCCTCCTCCTCGGTGGGTACCACGGTGCGAGCGGGGCGGCCCTCGGCCAGAACGGCCTGCACCGATTGCAGGAGCCGGGCTTCCAGTTTCGCCTGGGCGTCGCCGGATTTGGCGGCGCGTGCGGTCTTGTCGAGACGCTTCTCGACGCCGGCCAGGTCGGCAAGCCCAAGCTCGATGCCGATGATCTCCCGGTCGCGGACGGGGTCGACACTGCCGGTCACGTGCTGCGCGTCGGGGTCGTCGAAGCAGCGAATCACGTGGACGATCGCGTCCACCTCGCGAATGTTGGCGAGGAACTGGTTCCCCAGCCCTTCTCCCTGGCTGGCTCCCTTCACCAGTCCGGCGATATCCAGGAACTCGACCGCCGCGGGGATCGACTTCTGCGGCTTCACGATGTCGGCGAGGGTATCCAGGCGCGGATCGGGGACGGTGACGACCCCGGTGTTCGGTTCAATGGTCGCGAACGGATAGTTCGCCCCCAAGGCACCCGCACTGGTCAGGGCATTGAAGAGGGTGGATTTGCCGACGTTGGGTAGACCAACAATTCCGAGTCTGAGCATGCTTGTCGCTGACGTCTACGGCTTCTTGCCGATTTCAGATTTAAGATTTCAGATTGAACTGCAGCTAATAGCTAA
>DATIOP010000231.1:0-3476 GCA_035472975.1 Gemmatimonadales bacterium | reverse complement strand
CGAGGCGATGCGCACCCACCTCTCGGCCTTCAAGTCGATGGCGTTGGCGGCGGAGCAGCTGGAGATCGACGAGACCGAGGAAGAAATCGATCGTACTGCCTTCCTCGACGAAATCCGCATCACCGTCCTCCGCTTCGAGCGTGAGAAGCCGCACATCCACGATCCCGGATACTGGCTCTCGCATCTGTTTCAGGGCTTCCATTCCCTGCTGCGCCGGCGGGATCCCGAGGCGAGGCCTCGCGGACACGGCGTTCTCGGCCGTCTCAAGGCCACTCCAGCCTTTCTCCGTTCGGCGCGCGAGACCCTGGTAGATCCTCCCCGGATTTTCCTCGACACCGCTTCCGCAATGGTGGCTGGTGGACCTGCATTGTTCCGGGAGGCGGTCGGCGCGGCGAAGCACTGGGCTCCCGAGACCAGCGACGAGCTGGACGAGGCGCTGGTAGAGGCCGAGACCGCGCTCGAGCGATTTGCGCTGGCGCTGCGCAGTGAGCTGAACGCGAACCCCGATGATCTCTCGTTCGCGATCGGCGAGGAACAGTTCAACCGGCGACTGCATCACGAGCATGCGTTGCAGGCGGGTGCCCCGGAACTCTATCGCTACGGACTACACCTGGTCGAAGAGGTTGAGGAGGAGGTCACATCGCTGGCGAAGAAGATCGAACCCTCCACTCCGTGGCGGAAACTGATCGAGCGCCTCCGCAGCCACTCGCCACCCGGCTCCGACCTGGTGAACGTCTTCCGTGAAGAAACCGACAGAGCACGGCAGTTCGTGGCCGAGCGCAGCCTGGTGCGCATCCCCGACGGCGATCTCGAGGTGGTGGACACCCCTCGTTTCCTGCGGCCCCTGGTTCCCTTCGCGGCCTACGAGGCGCCGGGAGCGATGGCGGCCGACCGCAGCGGGATGTTCTATGTCACCTCTCCCAATGGGGCTCGTTCCCCGGAGGGGATGTATTGCATGCACGAGGTGGCCGCCACCGCAATTCACGAGGCCTACCCGGGGCACCATCTGCAGATGCTCACGGCGCAGGCGCAGCAGTCTACCGTTCGGCGCGTGCTCTGGACCCCAGTCACCGTGGAAGGCTGGGCGCTCTACTGCGAGGAGCTGATGGCGGAGGAGGGATATTTCGCCTCGCTCGAGCAACGGCTCTTCCAGCGGCTTCATCTCCTGTGGCGTGCGATCCGCATCGTGCTGGATGTGGGGCTGCACACCCGGGGCATGACTCCCGCGGAAGCGACCGACTACATGGTGGATCACCTCGCGATGGATCGCGGTCGAGCTGCCGCGGAGGTGAGTCGCTACTGCGCTTGGCCAACCTACCAGCTGTGCTACGCCGTCGGCCGCCGCGAGATTCTTCATCTGCGGGATGCCTACCGCGACCGCGAAGGCGGTTCCTTCCAGCTTCAGCAATTCCACAATGAATTTCTGAGTTACGGCGGGTTGCCGGTGTCGTTGATCAGGTGGGGAATGGGGCTGGGGATAGACGAGTGATGTTGATCAGGTTATTTCAGATTGAAGATTTGAGATTTAAGATTTGACAGCAATTCCGATAACATTCCAAATCTTCAATCTGAAATCTTCCATCTTCAATTGCAGTAATTCAATCTTCAATCTGAAATCTTAAATCTGAAATTCTCTCCGGTTTCAATCCCCCCGACCGTCAAGGGCCTCGCCCTCGTCTCGCTCTTCAACGACTTCGCGAGCGAGATGGTGTACCCCCTTCTGCCCGCATATGTCATCGGCACGCTCGGCGGGACGGCGACCACGCTCGGCGCTCTCGATGGTGCGGCCGACCTGACGGCGGCGGTTACCAAGTGGATCAGCGGCCGCCTCGCCGACCGGCGCGGGTGGCGGAAGCCGCTCATCCTTCTCGGATACGCTTCCGCGATTCTGGTTCGTCCCCTGATGGCGATCGCCAGCGCGGCCTGGCAGGTAGTGGGATTTCGGGTGCTGGATCGGGTCGGCAAGGGTCTGCGCACGCCGCCGCGCGATGCGCTGATCGCAGAGGTCACACCAAGGGAGGTGCAGGGGAGAGCCTTCGGGCTCCATCGCGCGGCCGATCACTTCGGCTCCATCCCCGGCTCATTGCTGGCCTGGTGGCTGCTCTCGCAAGCTGTGGACGTCCGCAAGGTGCTACAGTGGAGCGCGGTTCCCGGTATCGTCGCGATGCTGGTCCTTATCGTCACTCTGCGACGCACAACGAGTCGTGAGCCTGTCGCCGTGCCCGCCGCCTCGGTGGATGCGACCGGGCAGACCTTCTGGGCTCCCGTCCTGGCTCTGGCCGCCTTGGTACTCTGCCGCCTTCCAGAAACCTTGCTGCTGCTCCGTCTGCAGGACGTCGGCGTGCCCGTTGCCATGATTCCGCTCGTTTGGGCCGGCCTCCACGGCGTACGAACCGCATCATCCTATCCGGGAGGTTGGCTTACCGACCGCATCGGTCAGCGGAGTCTGGTCGCGGCCGGGGGACTGCTCTTCGCGGCCGGAGCGTTTGCGATGGGTCTCAACGTCGGAGTTGGGCCGGCGGTTGCCGCCTTTCTCACCCTCGGCCTGGTCGCCGGTCTCACCGAGTCCGCCGAGCGTGCGCTCGTGGCCCGGCTCGCCCCTCGGCGAACGGGACGAGGATTTGGGGCCTATCACGGCGTAACCGGTCTTGCCGCTCTGCCCGCGGCGGTCGGATTCGGAGCGCTTTACCAGTATGTCGGCGCACCGGTCGCGCTCCGGGTTTCTGCCGCGACCATGGTGATTGCGGTCCTTTTCTGGCTCACCGTGCCCCAACCCCGAACTTCCGCATGAGAGCAGCAGCCGTCCTCCTTGCCCTCGCCGTAGTCGGGGGCCGCTCGGCAGCCGCCCAGATACAGATCCGGATCGGCGACTCGACCCGCACGATCTACTCGGAAATCCACGAGAGCTTGCGGGAGGGAACTCCGGCTGCGGATACCGTCGCCGCGATCATGGGCGAGAAGAAGACGGCGAAATTGTGGCCCCGAGTTCGCGACGCCTTCGCCGGGCGCCGGCCGTACAATGACGGGCTCCTCGCACTTACCCGCATCGCCGAGCTGCGAGACCCGGCCAGCGCGGACAGTGTGCGCAGCTGGCGCGATCGGATCGGGAAGGGAACCCTGAAAGTGCCTGCGGGTGAGGACCCGGGAGACCTGCTGCCGGCGCTGCACGCCATCGAACTCGAGCTGAATCGTGCATTGCAGGGAGATCTCGCCCAGCTCTCGGGCCTCCTGCCGAGGATACCGGAGGGGAACTACGACCTGGGCGACGCCTGGGTGTTTGGCAGGTTGGGCCAGGGTGCCGCGGACACGATGGTAGCTCGCTTTCTGGCGACGCAGGACCAGGCGCTCCGGATTCGTTACCTCACGCTCCTTTCCTTCTCGCGGGATACCAGTCTTGTCAACTTCCTCGCCCATCTCTACATCGCCCCCGACAGCTTCGGCCTGCCCAAACGCATCGCCATCCGCGCATCGGACGG
>DATIOP010000230.1:0-8600 GCA_035472975.1 Gemmatimonadales bacterium | reverse complement strand
GTCCAGGCCCGGTATCTCGAACTGGCGAAACTGTCGCCCCAGGACAAGGTGCTCGAGATAGGCACCGGCTCGGGTTACCAGACCGCGCTGCTGGCGGTCCTGGCGGGACAGGTCTTCAGCATCGAACGCATCCCCACGCTGGCCAACACCGCCCGACAGATTCTGGCCCAGGCAGGGATCCGGAATGTGACCGTCCTGGTCGGAGACGGCACGCTGGGATGGCGTCCCTACGCGCCGTTCGACGGGATTCTGGTCGGCGCCGCATCACCCGAAGTTCCCGAGCCCCTGTTGCAGCAGCTCGCTCCGAATGGCCGTTTGATCATTCCTCTAGGCGACCGGCAGGCCCAGGTGATCACGCTGGTCACCCGCCACGGCGATGAATTTCAGGTTGAGCGTCTCAGCGATGTCCGGTTCGTACCGCTGCTCGGCGAGCATGGGTTCGCCGAACAGCCGACCCACCCTCGAGAGTCCGGATGGAATTACTAAAAGACTTCATAGATCTGTTCCTTCACCTCGACAAGCACTTGAGCGAGGTGATTCAGCACTATGGAACCGGCACGTATCTCATCCTGTTTCTGATCGTCTTCTGCGAAACCGGTCTCGTGGTGACTCCCTTCCTGCCCGGCGATTCGCTTCTGTTCGCCGCGGGCACGTTCGCGGGTCTGGGAGATCTGGATGTCGGCCTGGTCTTCGCCATCCTTTGCGCCGCGTCAATCCTAGGCGACTCCTCCAATTACTGGGTCGGGCGATTGGTCGGACGGAAGGCGTTTGAGTCCCGATTTATCAAGCAGGAGCACTTGCTCAAGACCCAGGCCTTTTACGATCGTCACGGCCGCAAGACCATCATTCTTGCCAGATTCCTTCCCATTCTCCGTACATTCGCACCATTTGTGGCCGGGGTAGGGGTGATGCCATACCCCCGGTTCCTGACGGTCAGCGTCCTGGGCAGCGTTGCGTGGGTCGGCCTCTTCGTCTGGGCGGGTTACCTGTTTGGGAATCTCAGAGTGGTCCGAGAGAATTTCACCCTGGTCGTCATGGCAATCATCGTCCTCTCGGTCATGCCGATGGTCATTGAGATCATCAAGACCCGCAGGAGTCGTCCTGCGTGACCGTCAGGCTGTTCGTCAGTGGGAGGGTGCAGGGGGTCGGCTTCCGATTCTTCGTTCTGCGTCGGGCACAAGACCTGGGACTCACCGGTTACGCGACCAATTTGGCAGATGGGAGGGTCGAGATCGTGGCCAGAGGCTCCGATAGTCAAGTCCAAGCTCTTGAACAGGCGGTGCGTGCCGGACCTAGGCACGCCAAGGTGGCACAAGTGGATAAGGCCGAGATTTCGGATGAAGTCCCCCTAGGCAACACTTTTGAAATTCGATAGTTAGGCTATCCACAAGAAGCAGGTTGATAAATGACTTTTGGAGCACTGGATGCGCAGGTCCGGCAGGCCATTCGCCCAATCCCGGATCATCCCAAGCCCGGAATCGTGTTTCAGGACATCACACCGGTGCTCCAGGATTCTGCGCTATTCCGGCAGGTAATCCAAGGCCTCATCGAGCCGTTTCGAGGTCGGAGTATCACTCATATCCTCGGGATAGAGGCTCGGGGCTTCATATTAGGTGCCCCAGTCGCGGTGGAATTGGGGGCAGGCTTCATCCCGGCGCGGAAGCCGGGCAAGCTGCCGTGGAAAACCCGCCGCCACGAATACACCCTGGAATACGGCACCGATGCGCTGGAGGCCCACGAGGACGCCTTCGCCCGTGGGGCCCGAGTCCTAGTGGTAGATGACGTCCTGGCCACCGGAGGGACCGCTCAGGCCGCGGCGTCGTTGGTGCGACTTCTGGGAGCCGAGTTGATAGGGTGGAGCTTCTTGCTCGAGCTGGACTTTCTCCACGGTCGTGAGCGTCTGACCGGGGCGCCCGTCGAGGCGATTTCCCGACTTTAGCGTTGACGCCGCCTCATGCAACTGTCTACTTTTAAAGGCTTTGCCCCCGTAGCTCAGCTGGATAGAGCAGCGGTTTCCTAAACCGTTGGTCGGACGTTCGAATCGTCTCGGGGGCACCTGCTGCGCCGGATCTCCCAGCACCGGCCTAACCCTTTGGTTTTCGAGCGATCGAGCGACATGGCAACCACAATGGAAGCACCGAGCGTTAAGTCCAAGAAAACTGCTGTGGCGGCCCCTCCGGCCAGCAAGTTCTCCATACCGAAGAACCTGCGCCTGGCGGGTGGAATCGCGCTCGGAGCCGTGCTGCTCATCACCTGGTTCGTGATCGTCAGCGGGAGGCGGAAGGCCGAGTTTGCCAACAGGGCGCTGGAGCAGGCGAGAAGCGCCGCGGAATCTGGGAATCTGCCGCTGGCCGCGAGCGAGCTGCAGAAGGTGGTCACGACCTATTCCGGCACGGACGCGGCACAGGAAGCGGTCATCACGCTCAACCAGGTCAGGCTGCTGAACGGGCAACAGGAGCTAGCCTCGGTCAGCCTGCAGGACTTTATCAAGTCGAAGCCGGACAAGAGATATCTGACGCCGGGGTACGCGCTGCTCGGCCGAGCCCTCGAGAACGCGAATCGTCCCGAGGAAGCTGCCCAAGCCTTCCGCTCCGCGTCGGACAATGCGGACGTGGACTATCTTCGCGCCGAGTACCTGAACGATGCCGGCCGGGCCTATCTAGCCGCGGGGAAGAAGGACGAAGCCATCGCCGCGTACCGGAAGATCATTCAGGATTTTCCCGAATCGAACTCCAAGGTCGAGGCGCAGGTTCGGCTGGCCGAGCTGACCCAAGGGAAGATGTAATAAGGGAGACCGCCCGCATTGGACGGTCTTTTTTGGGTCAGGTCTAATGTCGTATAATGTGTATTATGTTAAGTAGCAAAGTGGAGAAATGGGGATAACTGAGTCCCTGCTGTGGCCAGAAATTGTAAGTGATTGATCTAAAGTAGCTTAGGCTGGATTCTCACCGCAGAATTCTACAACACTCCAGTAAACACCATGCGCCCTTCTCCGGCCAGCCAGACGGCCCGGACGGAACCATTTTCCAAGTTCGCGGTTATCCTGAGGCACCGGCCACTCCGGGTCCGGATTTCGAGCGGCAGACTGGCTCGCCCGGCCTGGGCTAGCGCAGCGGCGACCGCGACCGCCCCAGTCCCGCACGCGAGAGTCTCCCCTTCTACCCCCCGTTCATAGGTCCGAACCGGCCAGGTCCCGGCCTTACCGGCAGGGGTCGCGACGAAGTTCACATTGGCGCCGGCTGGGGCGATGGCAGAGTGGTTTCTCAGCTCCCGGCCCCGGGCCATGAGGTCGGCCCGTTCGATGTCCTCGACCGGCACGACCAAATGAGGGACTCCGACGGTGGCAAAGCTGCTGGGACCCTCACCCGCAGCCGCGCGGATGCTCCCGACCAGCTCCGGGGCCGGAAAGTCGGGCAGGTTGAGCTCAGCCAAATCCGGTTCCGCCCGACAGCGGGTCGGGAAGGTGCCTGCCCCGGTCACCAGCCGCATCCCGGTGGCCGGCGCCATCTCAAGGTGAGCGGAGAGCCGGGTGCTGCAGAGGGCGGCATTGCCACACATGGCAGCTCGTGAGCCGTCGCAGTTGAAGAAATCCATCCGAACAGTACTCGCGGCCTCAGGGGTCAGGATCACCAGGCCGTCCGCCCCGACACCGAGACGCCGGTCGCAGACGTCCACGATCCTGGCCGCAGGCCAGTCCGCGAGCGTGGTGGTGCGGCCGTCGAGCAGAACGAAGTCGTTGCCCGAGCCGGTCATCTTGTAGAAGACGATTCCTTTCACTGGCCTCCTAGATCCTCCCTAAAATTCCCTGGAGCCGCAGCCACCAAACCATCCAGATCGCTTCCCGCACGATCCGCTTACTCATCTTGCTGTGCCCCTCGACCCGGTCGTGAAAGATGATCGGGAGCTCGGTCAGGCGGAAACCCTTTTTCCAGGCGCGGAAGCTCATTTCGATCTGGAAGGCATACCCGTTGGATTTCACCTTCTCCAGCGGGATCGCTTCCAACACCTCACGTCGAAAACACTTGAACCCGCCGGTCGAGTCGGTGAGCGGAAGCCCGGTGATCCACCGGGCGTAGAGGTTGGCACCTAGGGACAGCAGCAGCCGGCTGATGGGCCAGTTGATGACGTTGACCCCGGTCGCATAACGCGATCCCAGCACCAAGTCCGCATCTTCGATCGCCTTCAGGAATTCCGGTACGAAGCCCGGGTCATGCGAGAAGTCGGCATCCATCTCGAAAATCGCCTGGAAGCCGTGGTCCAGTCCCCACCGGAAGCCCGCCAGATAGGCCCGGCCCAGCCCCTCCTTGGCCAGCCGATGCAGGACGTGTACCCGCGGCTTGGCCTGACTCATCCGGTCGGCCATGTCCCCGGTACCGTCCGGCGAATTGTCGTCGACGACCAGAACTTCGATGCGCGGGTCCTGCCGCAGAATGGCCGGGACGATCTGGGGGAGGTTGGTAGCCTCGTTGTAGGTCGGCACGATGACCAATACTCGTTCAATCACGCGCTGGCTTCCTCCCGGTGAATGCAGGAACGCCCGCCATTGCCAGGGCGGCAAGCAGGGCGCCGAGACTCACCAGTTTCCCCTTCCGGTAGGTCGGGGAGTCGAAGGTCAGATCGACTTGGCGGGCTCCGGACGGGAGGAGGATGCTTAGCAGGGTATTGTCTCCCCGCAGCACTGGAGCGGGCTTTCCATCCACAGTTGCGTGCCAGTCAGGATACCAGTTCTCGGCAACAAGCAAGTAACCCGGCTTGGAGTCGGATCCTGTAAGGTTGATGGTCATCTTCCCGGGTGCCCATCTCGTCACTTCAGCCTTTACCTGAGATGCCGGGAGCGGCTGAACGAGCGGCTCAGGCGTCAACGAGGCAGTGTCCGGGTACAGCACCACGGATGCACCTGGGAAGCGAGGATCTACTACGGTCGGGACGAGTTGTGGTTCCGGTACCTTGGCAGCGGACGCCACGACTCTTGCGTACGGGGGCACGGTATCACGTTCGTAGAGTGTTGCAGGTGTCCCGAAGGCGGTTGAGACCGGGCCCACTACCTGGTGGAATCCGGGAACTTGCTGAGGTTGCCGCAGGATCACATATCGGAGCGCCAGAAGTTCGGCCACGTTGGGGGTAAAGAGGTTTCTCCACCCCTGCTCTTTCCCGCCCAGCTCATCGTAAGCTCGCAACTCGTTGCCGTGATAGCCCAGTGCGTCGGGGATCCGGTACGCCATCAGAATCGAATGTCCGTAGCTCTCCTGGGCATCCAGCACACGAAATGGCGGCGGTTGCTTCTGGAGGTATGTGGTGACCTCGTCTGATCCGAAAAGCTGCGCGGCGCGGGGCGAGAACTGGTAGAACAAGCGGTCGATACTCCAGAGATCGAGAGCGGTCACAGCCACCAGGAGGGCCGCGGCGGCTCCGCCCCTCAGCTTCCCCGCCGCGATTCCCCAGAGCACAGCTCCGCAAGCGACCACCCCCACCAGCAGCCGCAGCGAGCCAAGCCGGAGAGCGCCCGCGTTCGCCTGGACCTGGCCCATCCGTTCCGCGACGGCCATCCCTTCCGCAACAGCCTGAAGCACTCCGACCAGGCCGAGTAGTGCAAGGACTCCGAAGCCGCCCGCGACCAGAAGGACCGAGCGCCGAGCAACCTGTCCGCTCAGCAATCGGTCGAGCCCCATCCCGGCCAGAATCGCCAAGGGGAAAGCGACAAGGAAGAACACCATGCCCATGGCCCGCAACTTCTTGAGCATGGGCAATAATTCATAGAAGGGGCGGTAGAACGGGGTGTGGCCGGCAAACGCAAAGAGCAGAAATAACCCCGCGAGACTAAGCAGGGCGATTACCAACCGGCGGCGAGCCCGGTCACCCCAGGAAAAACCGACCAGGAGAAGCGGGACGATTCCGAGATACTCGGTGTGGAACTTGATCGGATTGCGGCCCCAGTAATTGTCGAGCACACCGTTGAACTGCGGCAGGATTACCGTGAAGATCTCCTCGGGAGGCATGGAGTACAGGTTTACGTAATCCCACCCCGTGTTGGGCCCGCCAGTCGCCCGAGGCGAATACTTCACGTACTCGAGGAACGGAAGCACCTGAAGCGCTGTAATGCCTATTCCCACCATCACGGCAAGAGCAGTGAAGCCAAGCGGTATCCAGGGACTCCGACCTTGTGGCCGATCGGGATCCAGAAATGCCAGGTACAGGCTCCAAAGACCGAGCGCGATTAACAGGAAGTAGCACATCTGGTAGTGGCCGAGCACCAGCAGAGCCACTACGATGGCGAAGGCACCGAAGGCCCAGGCCTGACGATCGCGGAAGGCGCGCAGCAGGACCCAGAAGGCGAGTGGCGTAAGGGCCGAGACGAAGAGTTTGCCGTCGTGCCCCGGGCGCATCTGGGAAGCAACGATTCCGCTCATCTCGTAGCACACGCCGGCGACGACCGCCGAGGTCCAGCTCAACCGCAAGGCTCTGGCAAATCCATAAGTGAGCCAGCCGGCGAGCACGAAGTGGACAGCCATCCCCCAGGTGATCGCGAGATCAACCGGAAAGACGAGGCGGAGCCATGCTGTAGGATAGAAAATGTCCCCATGCATCGCGGCGATGAACGGCAGGCCGCCGAACAGGAAGGGATTCCATTGCGGGATGGAACCAGTCGCCTTGAACTCCTCGGCGCCGAAGAGGCGGAAGGAATATCCCGCGATGAACATGTCGGACCGGACGCCGCCGAAGAGGATCTGACCGGTGAGGAGAGGCCAGAGGAGAGTCAGCGCGGCGAGGGTGCAGGCCAGCGCGGCCAGCGCTCGAGGCCAGCGCGGCTCCCACGGATTCGGTTCAGGCGACACTGGGACGTCCTCGACGCATAAGAAGGAACGGAACGGCGCTTCCCAACTCCGTGATGGTGAGTAGAACTCTTGACGCCACCGCAAGGGCGGTTGCGGGGCCGAGGCCGATGCTGCCTTGCAGCAGCGCGATCAAAAGCCCCTCACGCACGACCAGGCCTCCCGGCGCAAATAGCGCGATGAGACCGGCCACATAAGAGGCGGCGAAGGCCGCGATCGCAAGGCTTGGGGCCAGGTTCGACTCGGGCAGAACCGCTTGAGCAAGCAGCCACAGGGCGAATCCATAACCCACCCAGGCCACCGCATTCGCCGCGGCTCCGAAGATCACTGGTCCGATACTGGGGGAGCCGGATCCGGCTCCCGCCAAGTCGAGCAGGCGGCGAATTGCTGGCCGCCAAAACAGAAGGCCAACCCCGATCACACCCGCTGCCCCGGTGGCCCAGAACAGCGGTAGAAGCCTCGGGTCTGCGTTCTGAAGCGCCCGAGTGCCCGCTAGGGCCGCCACGCCGGCGCCGGTCACGACCGCCAGACCCTGCAGGATGATTGCCGACGCGGTAGCGGCCCAGGGGGCTACACCAGCGTCCCGGGCCATGAGTGCCATGCTCGCGATTGCCCATACCTTCCCCGGGACGTATTTGCCGAGGCTCGAGACGAACCAGATCCGGGCGGACTCGAGCAAAGGAAGCGATTGCCCCCAGCCCGATAGCATGCGCCTCCAGGCTTCGATCAGCATGCCATACATCAATTCGATCACGATCACCGCCGCAAGCGCCGGAGCGGGGCGAAAGGTCCAGCTGATGTGTTGGGCCTGAAGATCGCTCCAGTTGCGCTGAAAGGTGCGGACTACGAAAAGCAGGATCAGGATCGAGAGGATCCAGCGTCCGACGCGAAGCAGGCGCTCAGGCACGTAACGCCTCCGCGTACCAACCTTCGAACGCTGCGGCGACGGCTTCGGGTGCCAGGCGCTGCCGCCAGGTCCCTCCCAGACGCGATGCCTCGGTTCTGGCACTCTTGTCGGCCATCAATTGCTGTACTCCGGTCGCGATGGCGTCACCCGAGGCGGCTGTCCGCCGTCCGGCCCCCTGCCCTGGAACGATGTCGAGAACCCCTCCCCCGTCGTTACAGGCGACGACAGGGACGCCGGCGGTCAAGGCTTCAACTGCAGTCAATCCGAATCCTTCTGCGCGGGAGGGAAATAACATCACGTCCATCTCCGTCAATCGTCGGCCGACTTCAGAAGGCGGTACCATGCCGGTGAAATGAATGCTGCCGAGGCCCAAGGTTCGTGCGCGGGCTTCGAGAGCCGATCGCTCGGGCCCATCTCCTATGATCGTGAGCGGCAGCCGAAGGTCGCGGCGCCAGAGCTCCGCCAGCGCGTCGAGCGCCAGGTGTACCCGTTTCTGCGGGGTGAGGCGGGCTACGACGATGAGTCCTGCCCCACCCTGACTCGGCCGGCTGTCTGGAACTGTGACGGGCATGGGCTGTACGTGATCCACGACGCGGCCGGTCGCTTCCTTTATTCTGGCTGCGTGGGACGTCGAGACTGCGGTGATCACGCGGGCCCGACGGATTACCGGACGCGCGACGGCACGGGCAAGCGGCGAGCGCTCCAGCAGGGCGGCGTCGGTCCCATGAATGGTGAGCAACATGGGACTGCTGGCGGGTGCCGCGAGACCGGCTGGCACCCACCAGTGAGCGTGAATCAGCTCTGCGCCGGCGGCGACTGAACGGCTCCGCCGATCGCGGCGGTGAATCGCACATGCACATTGG
>DATIOP010000229.1:0-5453 GCA_035472975.1 Gemmatimonadales bacterium | reverse complement strand
GGACCCGACTGATCACACCGACGCGCCTATCCCGGCTGCTGCGTCCTCCGGCTGAAGGCGCGCCCTTGTACGACCTCGCTCTCACCGCTCCCGGTGTTAGCGCGGCGGGCGAGCCGGTCCAGGTCGGTTGGCGGCGGGTTGGCTGGGAGGTTCGCAATGAGCGCCCGCTAACCCTCTTCGGCGCGGTGCGACACGCCCATGCGTCGGTCTCTCTGCACGCGCCGCTTTCACTGGCCGTGCGAGGCGCGCTACTCGTTCTGCTCGACGCGACGGTGGTGATCGTCATCTGGCTGCTCACGACGGTCCGACTCGAGGGCCCGAGACGGCGCTGGTCGTTCAAGCGGGTCGCTCGCTCTTTCCAGGTTCGCCTCGCCGCGACGCTGGCGGTGTTCTTCGTGGTCCCCGCGGCGGGATTCGCCGCGTGGAATTTCTCGCGCTTCGATGCCGAGGCAGCGCGAAGCCGCGACCTGTTGATCTCCCAAGTGCTCCGCGACGCGGTATTCACCGCGGGCGGCCTGCTGCGTGGTCCGGGAGAGATCCTGACCTTTGGAATGCAGGAACTCTCCGACCGGCTCGATGCCGATCTCGCGCTCTACAGCGGCGGCACCTTGCTCGCCACCAGCGCGCCCATCCTCCACGACCTCGGTCTTGTCGAACCGCTGGTGGATCCCAGGGTCTTCGTCCGGCTGGGACTGGGTGACGAGATCGCGCAGATCAGAAACGGGACGACCTACATGTCGCCGGTGCGGGTGGGCTATCGCGTGGTCCAGAGCGGCCCCCCGGGTGGGATCGGCATCCTGGCGACGCCTCAAGTGGCGGACGACTGGTTCCTGGCGGAGACTCAGCGCGATCTCGCCTTTATCCTGCTGCTCGCGACGCTGGTGGGAATCGCAGCGGCGGTAGCCGCGGCACAGGTCGTCGCACGGGCGCTCGCTCGCCCGGTGGAGGATCTCAGAACGTCCGCGCTGTCACTGGGGCGGGGAGAGACACCGCCACTGCCGGAGACGCCTCCGGTCGAATTCGAAGAGCTGTTCGGCGCCTTTGCACGGATGTCATCCGACATTCGATCGAGTCAGGCGGCACTCGAGAGCGCCCGTCGCCGAACCGCGGCGGTGCTGGCGGACGTTGCCACCGGAGTGCTGGCTCTCGATGCGCGAGGGGCCGTGATCATCGCGAATCCTCGCGCGCGCGAGATGCTGGGACTCCCGCTGGCCGAGGGTGAAGGAATGGCCGTGGCGCTGGGTGCAGGGTGGGCGCCGCTCGCGACAGCGATGGAGTCGTTCACTCAAGGCGGGCCCTCCGCCGGTGAATTGGAGATCGAAGGACGCCGGCTACGGTTTCAACTGGAAAGACTGGGGACGGATGTCGGCGGCACTGTGCTCTCGCTCGACGACATTACCGACGTGACTCAGGCAGAACGGGTGCTGGCCTGGGGAGAGATGGCCCGGCAGGTCGCGCACGAAATCAAGAACCCGCTCACGCCGCTCCGCCTGGGGATCCAGCACCTGCGGCGGGTCTATCGCGAACGTCGTACCGAGTTCGACGAGACTCTGGAAACCACCTCGAGCCGGATCCTGGCGGAGATTGACCGGCTCGACACGATAGCGCGGGGGTTCAGCAGGTTCGGGTTGCCGCTGGAGGACGCGGCTCCGCTGGAGAGCGTGGATCTCCTCGCCACCGCGCGAGAGGTGGCCGATCTCTACCGGCTCACCGGCGAAGGCGTCTCGGTGTCGGTCAAGGGGAAGGGACCACTGTTGCGTCCGGCCCGGCGTGACGAATTGAAGGAGGTGCTGGGGAATCTGGTGGAGAATGCGCGGAATGCGGGTGCCAGCTCCATCGAACTGTCGGTGGCCAAGCCGGGATTCGCCGTGAAAGACAACGGCCGTGGAATATCCGCCGAGCTGTTACCGAGAATCTTCGAACCCAGGTTCTCTACCACGACCAGCGGGTCGGGGCTGGGGCTCGCGATCGTGAAGCGGCTGGTCGAAAGCTGGGGTGCCGCCGTCGAGGTGCAGAGCGTGCCGCGCCAGGGCACCACGGTCGCGATCGCCTGGCCCGATGGAGCCGCTCAGGGCCCGGCGAGCGCGGGCGGCCCTCGGTAACGAGGACCGCGTCCGGTCGGAGGTCCCGCGACGAGCTGCAGCGCCGCCTGCAGTCTGGTAAGAATGTCGGCAAACTCCGGCGTCTGGCTCAAATCGGTTTTTTCCTCGGGATCATTCAGGAAATCGTACAACTCCATCGAGCCATCACCGTTGCGGACCAGGCGGTGGCGGTCGAGCACGATGGAAGCCATCGCTCCTTTCGCCACCGGTGTGTTCTTGGGCAGCCGGCTATTGTAACTCAGCTCCATGACCAGTGTGTCGCCACCGGTCGGCCCGGGAGGTGGCGAATCTCCCCAGAAGCGCTCCAGCGAGTGGCCGGGGATGGGGTGCTTCGTGATGCCGGCGAGCGATAGCATGGTGGCCGACAAATCGCGCAGGGACACGGCCGTATTCACCCGGCGGCCGCGGGGAACCTTGGGAGGATAGGAGACGAGAAGAGGGACCTCGAGCGCGGGGCGGAAGAGATCGTCGCCGTGGCCGGTGGCGCCTTTCTCGCCGAAGAGATCTCCGTGATCGGAGGTGATGACGACGACAGTCCGATCCAGCTCACCCCGTTTTTCCAGCGCGTCGAGGAGTTCCTCCAACTGCCGATCCAAGTAGGCGATGGTGGCGTCGTATGCATCGCGTCGCACATCGAGCAGTTCCCGGGAGGGCTTCCTCCCGGCATAGCTCGCCTCCAGCATCTGCTCGATCTTTGCCCTTGTCTCCGCCCCACGACGGCTGAAGAGCGTGTCGAAGGGTGGAACCGGCACCAGCGGCATGTGCGCGTCGTAGTAATTGAGGAAGACGAAGAACGGACGCTCGGAACGGTGCTCCAGCCAGCCGAGGAATTCCCGGTTGATCTTCGAGCCGACTTTCCGGCTCGGCAGATCCCAGGACTTGAACAGACGACGAAACCAGCTCTGTTCGAGATAGTACCCGCCGAGCGACGTGCTGCGGATCAGCTCTCCCGGGCTCACCATGAAATCGGCGTAGTGCAGGAAGCCTCGTCCCAGACCCTTCTCTCGTCCGCAGTAGAGCTTGTTACCGACAAATCCCGCCGTCGAGTACCCGTGTGCCGCGAACGCCTCGGCTACGACGGGATGAGTCTTGTCCAGCGGTGAAAGCCAGTCCGCGCTGTGCTGGTGAGGGATGCGTCCGGTGAAGATCGAGGCGTGTGACGGCAGGGTCCATGGCGCGTTGGTCAGCGCGTGGTTGAAGACGACACTGCGCTGGGCGAAGCGTTCGAGGAACGGAGTGGTAGGCCGATCGTAGCCGTACACGCTCAGATCGAGGGAGCGAACCGTGTCCAGAATGATGAGGAGCACGTTGGGAGCCCCAGAATCGGCTTCGGGCAGTGCAGCGAGCCCGCGCCGTTCTTGCCAGGCCAGTAAGGCATGGCGGCCAACGCCAATGGCGACCACCAGCGCCACGACCCAGGGCAGGGAGCGTCGCACCATGCTGATGAAGGATGGCATCCGTGGCGCAATCCAGCGGGAGAGCTGCAGCGCGACGCCTGCGGCGAGGAGGGCCCAGGCCCGGCGATCGGCAGAAGGGAAGCGGTAGAGGATCGAGATGACTGCAAGGAAGCCGTAGGTCCAGAGTGCCACGCGCCAGCCGATGCGGCCCCGCAGCAGCCAGGCGAGAATGAGCACTACGACACCGCCGGCGAGCAGCAGGATCGCGTCCGCCACCGGCGTCATCCAGGGGAAGTCCGGACTCATGAAGGTGAATTTCTTGGAGCCCAGCAGCTGCAGACGAACGATGCCGACCTCGATGAAGCCGAACACGAGGCCGGACCAGAGTCCGACCCTCAGGACATCCAAGGGAGGAAGTCTGACTTTCTCGTCGGTCACTGAGAGCTCCTGTCGGCGCGCGGCGCACTAGCGGGAGAGGGTCAGGCTTCCACGGTCGATCCGCCACAGGTTATCGCGCGTCAGGTGCACGCCGCCGACCCAACGGTCCATTTGAGTCAGGGTACACCAGTCTCGCCGTCCCGCAAGGACCTCGCCGCCCAGCGCGGTGCGACGGACAGTTTGACCGTCGGCGCTCCATTCGACCAATGGCGTCGGGACGCCATTCAGCCCATGGAGTCGGGCGGCAAACATCAGGTCAGTAATCCAGGGCCGACCCTCTCCGCGCTGGAAGGAGTGGTAGGCCGTGTTCAGCTTCTGGGGAGCATCAGTAAGCGCGGCCAACGCGCGTTCTTCGCTGAACCCCAGTCCATTGGTAGTCGAGGGGAGCTCGCAGAGATGGATGCGGAGTCCCTCGTTGAGCAAGGGAAGACTCGGCTCCGCCAGGTCTTGCCCTGCCAGGGCAGCGACCTCGCGAGGGTCCGCTGCGCACACAGCGTCCCAGATCGTGCTGCCCAGATGCAGCGACGCGGGAGTCAATTCTCTTCTCCAGGCCAGCAGGCCGGGCAACTCCGCTTCAGGCACAAAAGCGAGAGTGCACCCCAAATTTTCCGGGACATCGGTCCAGCCGACCGGCGCCACGAGGGAGAGACGGGCCCGACGTCTCGGGTGCTGGTGCAAGAAGTCGAGGAGAGAGAGGAGAATGGCTTGGCAGAACCAGTCGCTGCTGAACCAGTGCACGATCTCATCCTGTTCAGTCAGCGCGCGCTCCAGTACTGCTTCCTGTTCCAGGAGGAGATCAGCCCCGCTCGATTCCGCGTGGTAAACCCGGGAGAGGAATTCGGAGCGGACGCGGCGCCATTCCTGACGTGAGTCGCAGTGGGGTGTCGGTCCATCGCAGAGCACTTCGCGCCAGGCGAGCCGTTCTCCCGTGATTCCGGCGCGCGCCAGGCGCTCGAGGACCACATCACCGCCGTGAATGTGTAGCATGGTTGCGCACTCTCTCCCGGCGATGCATGCTATCCGCCGGTTTGCCCCGGCCTGGGCCGGGCCAAAGGGCAACCACGGAGGCGGCCCGACTTCTGCAAACTAGCCTTTTGCCTGTAATGCTGGTCCATCCGACGCGTTCACAGGATCCTCCAAATGAGCACCGAACCGATTCCGCAGGATCTGGTCGCTGTTCACGATCTATTGCGGGAAACGCTTGCCAACTCTAGAGATAGCGGCAGCGGTCTGGGCTACGGGGTCGCGATTTTCCCCCGGACCGGACGATTTGGCGCGCCGGTTTTCGGCATCGCGACGAGTGGCGGGGAATCCACAGTCCTGACTTACCGGATGCTACAGTCGCTGGTGGAAGTACCGGTCTACGTCTCGGGTCGAATCCCCGCGACGGTGCGGGAGGGTCTGACTTATGGTCCACCGCGCGTGATTCCGGCGGCACTTCTCGATCAACCAGTGCTGCGGGTCGGTCTCACGCTGTGTATCGGCTCGAGTCGGGACGATCTCGAGCGCACCCAGC
>DATIOP010000228.1:0-4513 GCA_035472975.1 Gemmatimonadales bacterium | reverse complement strand
TTGCTTCCCACATGCATCCGGTAGGAGGTGTAGTCGAGGGTATCCAGCGGGGCGATCGGCAGCAGCAGCATGCGCTCCACCGGCTCGAAGCGATACCAAAGCTCCCGGAGCAGGTTTGTGAAGCTTCGCGGATTCACGTCCTCGCGCACCATGATCGCCACCTTGGTGAGCGAGAGCTGTCCGGTCCCCAGCAGGCCTAACGCGGTCTTCAGGACTTCCTTCGGATGACGCTCCTTCAACGAGACGCCGAGAAGGTTGTGGAAACTCGCGTTCTCGAAGGGATAGAGATCGACGATGTTGGGATTCACCAGACGGATGAGGGGACCCACCATCTCGCCGACGGCGATTCCCATCGCCTTGTCCTCCTGGGGCGGCTTGCCGACAACCGTCGCGGGATAGATCGCATCGCGGCGACGGGTCACCCGCTGGACGTGGAATACGGGAAACTCGGAGGCCTCGGAGTAATGGCCGAAGTGATCGCCGAAGGGACCTTCCATCCGGCGCTCGCCCGGCGCCACGAAGCCCTCGAGGATGAATTCGGCGTTGGCCGGAACCAGTAGCTCGTTGGACTGGGCTCGAACCAGCTGAGTCGCTGCGCCGCGGAAGAAACCGGCGAAGCCCAGCTCGTCGAAGTCCTCGGGCAGCGGAAGGATCGCGGCCAACATCAGAACGGGATCGCCGCCCAGGACGACTGCAGCGGGCAAACGCTGTCCCAGTCGCTCCGCCTCATAGTGATGGGCCCTTCCACCCTTCATGCTCTGCCAGTGCATCCCGGTCTGGTCGGGGCTGTACACCTGGAGCCGGTACAAGCCGTAGTTCCGGCGCTTGGTCACCGGGTCCTCAGTGATCGTCGGGCCGAAAGTGATGAACGGACCGCCATCCCGGGGCCAGCTGGTAACCGCGGGGAGCAGGTCGAGTCGGGGGGCTTCGACTACCTCGTGAACCGGCGCCCGTCTCACCACGCGGGGATGAAGAAACCTGCCGCGCGACAGGACTCCCCTCGAATCCCACAGGGTCTTGAGCGACGGAGGATTCAGACGGAGCAGGGTCTCGACGAGTTCCTGTCCGATCTGTTGCGGGTGCCGGCCCAGGGCGATCTCGATCCGCTCCATGGTGCCATACAAGTTCATGACGAGCGGGAAGGAGCTGCCTTTGGGTCGCTCGAACAACAGAGCGGGGCCCTCGCGACGAATGACCCGCTGGACGATCTCGGAGGCCTCGAGCCGAGGATCCACTTCGGCGGTGATGCGGCGAAGCAGGCCACGACGCTCCAGCGCCCCGATGAAGGAGCGGAGATCGGGGAAGGGAGGTCGGTCGCGGTGTGTCAGACGAAGAGGCGGTGTTGCGGACTTACGCCGTGGCGCCGCGCGATTGCCGGGTTGCCACTCGGAGCGATTCGGCTTCGGCTGGCTTGCTGACCAGAAGGCCGGCGGACTTGGCTTGGCGTCGCTTCTCACCTGGCGCCGCGTCCCGATGCCAGCCGCTATAGAACGAGACGAAAGCCGCCGGTGCCAGAGACCGGTTGCTGGGGAGCAGCAGGTGAGCGCCACCGGGCTCGGTGTGATCCTGCAAGGTGAGCAGGACTTCTCGCCGTTCCCGAGGCGAGAGAGGCTCCAGCGTGCCGGTGTCCACCACCAGAACGTGAGTCCGGGTGATGACCTCCGTGGGCCAGCGGCCGGGCGGTGCGACGTAGGTAGTGCACCACTCGCTCAAGCCCTCCTCCGACACCCGAGATTCCACCTGATCCACGTAGGTCATGTCACTGCCGATGTACACGACCGAGACCTCGTGGGCCGCGAGCAGCAAGGCCAAAGGTGTGGCGTCGGGGCCGATTACGACCGCCGTGTCTCCCTGCTCCATGCGGGGGAGAAACTGGAGCGGGCAGCGGCGATCGATACCCCAGTGGGTAGGCTCCCGCTGGGCGGAGCGCAGCTCCTTGAACTGGGAAACCCACCGGCGATAGGAGGGGAGCCGAAGCCGGCGATTGATGAGCCGGTCCACACAGTCGGCCATGAGCACTTCAGTCAGCACGAACTGAGCTTCCTGCGTCGTGCCCATCTCGGCAAACGCCTCGTTGGCGAGGTTCAACAACTGATTCCGACGGAGGCCGTTCTTGTAATCTTCGATGCGCTGCAGGATGTATTCGTGGTACAACTGCTTGAGCGACGGCAGGGGCCGACGGGGGCGTTGCTGCTCGAGTTGGAGGGCGCTCAGCATAGCTCGCGTTCGACCACTTTGGCAGGTGAGTGGCTACAAGCTCATTGAGTATAAGGGGATAGTCAATAAGGTGCCGCTCCCGGATGGGTCAATCCACCGTCAGCAGGGCACCCTTCAGGTACCCGGTCTCGGGAATGGTGAGGATTTCGGGATGGTCTGGGGCCTGGGTCAGGAGCTGGCGCAGGGTCACCCGGCGACCGCTATCCTCGGCGGCCCGGGCCAAC
The DNA here is from genome assembly GCA_035472975.1 of Gemmatimonadales bacterium. Taxonomy (GTDB): domain Bacteria; phylum Gemmatimonadota; class Gemmatimonadetes; order Gemmatimonadales; family GWC2-71-9; genus DATBGE01. The sequence continues at coordinate 2,072 of DATIOP010000228.1, read as the reverse complement.
ATCTCCTGAAAAGCGGCGCGAGCGACGTGGTAGGAACAGGAGGCGGTGAGAAGAGTCCCGCCGGGATTCAGAACGCGAAATCCCCGCAAGTTGATCTCGTTGTATCCCCGGAGCGCCTGGGGGACCGCACTCTTCGTCTTGGCGAAGGCGGGTGGGTCGAGGACGACGAGGTCGAAGCGCCGCCGTTCTCGCTCCCAGCTTCGCAGGAAATCGAACGTGTCTCCCTCGAGAAACTCGATGTTGGTCATGCCATTGAGTCGAGCGTTCTCACATCCGCGCTCCAGGGCATCGGCACTCGAGTCGAGGGCTATGACTCGTCCAGCCCGGCGGGCGAGATGGAGCGCGAAGCTGCCGTGGTAGGAGAAGCAATCGAGCGCCTCGCCGCCGGGTGGGCAGGAACGGGCGGCGAGCAGCCGATTTTCCCGCTGGTCCAGGAAAGCACCGGTCTTCTGTCCGGTCCACGGTGCCGCGAGGTAGCGTATCTCTCCTTCCCGCACCTCGATGTTTCGGGGCACGTCGCCATGGACCAGCTCTACCCGTTCCGGCAGCCCCTCGTGCCGCCGAACCGCGACATCATTCCGCAGCAGGATGCCTTCGGGAGACAAGACGTCGACCAGCGCGTTGACGATCATCTCTCGCTGGGTCTCCAGCCCGGCCGAGAGGAACTGCGCGACGACCCAGCGATCGTAGCGGTCTACGATGAGCGAGGGGAGCCCGTCGCCTTCGGCATGCACGACGCGAAAGGCGGTTGCGTCTATGCCGGTGCGCTGTCCTACCGCGCGGGTGAGCCGTGCACGCCACCACGCCCGATCGATCGGGTGATCCCTGGTTTCGAGCAGACGGAGGCGGATTTCCGAACGGGGAGAGCAGAGTGCAATCCCCAGGAATTTCTTCTTGGTGTCGAATACCCGGCAGAGTCCAGGGTCGCCGGGCGATTCCAGCACATCGCTGCGATAGATCCAGGGGTGACCGCGAACCCAGCGAGAGGCGCCCTTGGCGGTGACACGCGCCAGAGGCAAATCGCCGGCGGTCGGGCTCACTTCGCGGGCTGGGCCCGGTCCGGCCGCAGCACGGTGGCTCGCCGCAAGTAGCAATGCTTGATTTGATCCGGCGCGAGGCGGCTGTAGGCGTGGACCAAGACGCGGATGCACCGAGGGAGGGATCCGGGTACCGGGATCTCGGTAGCGTGCAGGATGGCTACCTGGTCCCACCCGTAGGGCTGGGAAGCACGGGCGGGAAAGGTCGAGATCAGATCCTGAGTGACCGTGAAAACGGCGCTCACGATATCGAGAGGATCGATGCCGTTGGCTTCCACCAGCGAGCGCAGGAGCTCGTCGGTTGAGCCCAGGATCTCCTCGGGACGATCCTGCTCGACGGTAGTGGCTCCACGGAACCCGCGGAGGCGAAGCGGCAGAGGCTCGGACATGGTGCAGAATCTAGCGAATCACCTGCGACTGATGCTCGTCACCGATGACCTGCTACTGGGAGAGCGTGACCCGGTGGCGGTGTGTCAGGCGGCGGAGCGGGGTGGAGTGACCGCGGTCCAGCTGCGACTCAAACAGGCCTCGCCGCGGGCTCTGCTCGATGTGGCACGACGGCTTCGAGCCGCACTCCGGGTGCCGGTGATCGTGAATGACCGTCCCGACGTCGCGCGTGCCGCCGGATGCTGGGTGCATCTGGGCCCCGATGACGTGGCGGTCTCGGTTGTCCGCAGCCTCTTTACTCACGGCGAGGTCATCGGAGCCTCGGTGGGATCGATCGAGGAGGCGGCGAGGGGAGAAGAGGCCGACTATTGGGGAGTCGGGCCGTTAAATGGCAGCGTCACCAAGCTCGATGCGGGTCCATCCCTGGGCATCGCCGGGTTTCGGCAAATCGTTGCTCAGGCCGGAGGGCGTCCGTGTATTGCCATTGGAAGCGTGAGGCCGGAAGACGTGAGACCGGTGCTGGAGGCCGGGGGGGCTGGTGTTGCGGTGGTGTCGGGGATTCTTGGTTCTGGAGACGTGGAGGAGGCGGCGCGAAGTTTTCGGGAGAAGTTGAAGGGACTGAGGACTGAGGACTGAGGAGTACCGAGT
>DATIOP010000227.1:0-11377 GCA_035472975.1 Gemmatimonadales bacterium | reverse complement strand
CGGCGTCACACCACGAGTTGCGACCAAGTATCCGCGGATCGCGTGGCGCCACTTCGGCGATCAAGGGCGGCCGGTTGAGATCATCACCGTCGGAGGGTCGGTGGAGGTCGCTCCCCTACTGGGATTGTCTCATTGGATCGTGGACCTCGTCGACACGGGAAATACGTTGCGTGCCAATGGTCTCACCGAGCGCGAAACGATCCTCGACTGCACTGCGGTTCTCGTCGCCAATCGGGCGAGCCAGAAGCTGAAGCTGGACGAGCACCTGAGACTCATGGACCGGATCGAGCGGCGCGACAGCGGCGGCGGGTGAGGCGGCGAATCGAACCCGTCCCAGCACGGCGACCTGTCGTTCCCTCCACAGCAGAACCTTCCCGCCCTCCCGCTCGATCTCCTTCCGCAACGTGGCCGGAACCACTGGCGTGAACGCCGACATCACGATCCAGCAATCGTTGCTTCCCGTGGCCTTGAGTCGCCTCACTTCGTTTTCGGCCCAACCGGAATCCGGTCGCTCTCCGTTTATACCGCGTTCGTCGGGTCCCATTCCCGTGGGTACCCCGACCAACTCGAGCCAGTCCCGGTAGCGAAACACCAGATCATCTCCCTCACCCTTCACCGAGCGTCTCCTGCTCGGCGCATGGCGAAATGCGCGGCCACCGGAGCTGACCAGGTTGCCGAGAGTGCGGACCCGTGCGGTGTCCGGCGAGTGCTTCCAGTCCGTGGTGTAGTAAAGCCAGGCAGGAACCGACCGGGCGAAAACATAGACCGCGGCTCCCGATTGATGATTCTCCTCAAGCTCCGTGATGAGCGGGCCCAGATCGTCGCGCCGTGGCGGATCGATGAGACTGCGGGTGGCATCCAGAATGGCGAATGTAAGAATGGCCGCGCCACCGAGTGCGAGCCACGGTCCTTTTACGATGCGGCCGACCCGATCGGCCAGATCATCGAATCCTGCAGCAATCAGAATGATTGTGGACGCGGCGCCGAACAACAGGAGTCGTGATGCGAAGGGATAGAACCGGAGCGCGGATGCGCCGATGACCGCCGCGAGCGGAAGCCCGACCAACAGCGCCCTCGATGCACCTTGATCCTTCCAGAGCCGAACCAGACCAAGTGTCAGCGGGACCAGGAAGAGCAGCGCAGCAGCAACTCGCCACAAACCTCCCAAGGCCAGGAGGAACTCGGTGAACGCTGTTCCGATCAGGAAGCCGGGCTGCCGCACACCGCCTTCTCCGAGCGGAGTCAGGAAGTAGGGAGTCCAATACCTCTGCATGTACGGACTTCCCACGGCGGGCCGATAGATCAGGACATAGCTCAGGCCGAGCAGAACCAGCCACCCTGCCCCGATGACGGCGAGGCGTCGCACAGCGAGGATATCTCTTCGAATCTCCTCTTTCGATGCTAATGCCGGCACGATGCCGCTCAACGTGAAGACGGCGGGGACCGAAGAAAGCGCGGTTACGGTTCCCGCGATCGCGAGTCGTCGCCAGCTGCGGATGCTCTGCGGCTCCCGCTGTACCTCAAGTGCGAGCAACAGGACGACCGCAGCCAGGAGCGCATCGAGACTGTAGGGCTTCGCCTCGGTGCAGTACTGGATCAGCAGGGGAGACAATGCGCCAAGCAGCACCGCGAGCAACGAGGCCTGAGGTGAGAGGAGTCGCGTGCTCAGGCGGCGAAGGACCAGCAGAAAGGCGATCCCGGCCAGCAACGGGATCACCCGAAGGACAAGCTCCGACGGTCCGAGGATCAGGGTGAGAAGCTTTTCGGCCCAGAGAAAAGGCACCGGCGCGGTCTGGTCCTGATCGAGCGGCTGCAGCAATCCCTGAAACGACCGGGTCAGGACGTTGAGCGACAACATCGCCTCGTCGAGCCACAGCGGGCGGGCCTCGGCGTACTGGCGCAACCGAAGCAGGACGCCCAGCAGGATCGCGCCGGTGGCGAAGCGGTCCAGCCCGCTTCGCTCAGACTTCATGAAGCGAGGCGTTTCCGGGCCAGATGAACGGCGAGATCAACCGCCGCCCGCATGCTGCCGGGATCGGCGCGGCCGGTGCCCGCGATGTCGAGCGCGGTTCCGTGATCGGGAGAAGTGCGGGGGAATGGGAGGCCCAGAGTGATGTTCACTCCGCGGCCGAACGCGGCGACCTTGATCGCCGTCATGCCAACATCGTGGTAGGGCGTCAGCACCGCGTCGAACTCGCCGCGCATCGCCCGAACGAAGACGGTGTCGGCCGGCAGCGGGCCGGCGGCGCCAAGGGTGCGCGCGGCCGGCGCGAGCACCCGCTGGTCCTCATCTCCGAAGAGTCCCGACTCACCCGCGTGGGGATTCAGGGCACAGACCGCGAGACGCGGCGTCGCGATGCCCCACCAACCGCGTAGAGCGGCAGCCGCGATCTGGCCGGTCCGCACCACCCGCTCGGTGGTGACCAGCTCGGGAACCGACCGCAGCGGGACGTGAGTCGTCACCAGCACGACGCGCAGCTCCTCCGCCGCGAGCATCATCGCGACCTCGACGTCTCCCGCGAGGTGCGCCAGCCACTCCGTGTGCCCCGGATAGGCAAAGCCCGCGAGACGCAGCGCGTGCTTGTGGGCGGGGGCGGTGACGATCGCGTCCACTTCCTTCGCTATCGCGAGCCGAGCGGCGGTTTCTACTCCATGGCCAGCGATTCGCCCTGCTCGGGCCGCCCGGCCCCGCTCCGCGGCACCGGTGCCCTCACCCGATCCCTGATCCCAGTTCCCCACCGGAATCTTCCGAGCCGCCGGAAGGCTCGCGATCTGATCCTCGGCGCCAATGAGCGTAACGTCCGCCTCGATCCCCTGGGCGAGAACCTTGGCGGCAATCTCGGGCCCGATGCCGCGCGGGTCTCCCAGCGTGATGGCGATCCGTGGACGGGAAGTCATTTGAGATAAGGGAGAAAGTAGAAGGGAGAAAGGAGAAGGGGCGGCGAGGGAGAGTCTGTCATGCCCATTTCCCTTCTCTATTCTCCCTTTTCCCCTTCCGTCTGGACTCTACAGTCTCATATCGACGTACGTCGATCGCCGGAGCTTGTCGATGTAGTGGCGCACCGCAAGCTCATCGCCCAGCCGCTTCCGGATCGCATCCCGCACATCCTCGTAGCGGATGGTGCCGGCAGGTCGCCGCCGGGTCACCTGGAGAACCGCATACTTCTGGCGCAGACCCATCTGCTTCTGCAGAGAGAAGACCGGGACCACCACACTCGAATCCGACTCGCCGATGCCGTCCTTGTATTCGTCCGGCAGCTGATTCACCGGCACGTCGTCCGCCGCCTTTTCTTCGGAAGGATCGTGGTAGAGTCGTTGGAGCGAGTCGAACGCCCCGCCATTTTTCAATTCCTGCCGGATCTCTTCGGCGAGTGCCTTGGCGCTGTCGGCATTCTCCTGGGTGACCTCCGGCATGATCAGGATGTGACGGGCTTGCACTTCGGCCGGCTGAATGCGCTGGACCTGGATGATGTGAAACCCAAAGGGTGTCTCGACCGGATCGGAGATGGTCCCGGGTTTGAGCGAGAATGCCACCTGCTCGAACTCCGGGACCATGGTTCCCCGCCGGAACCAGTTCAGCTCGCCCCCCTGCTCCTTCGAGGCCGGGTCCATTGAGAAACGCTTGGCCGCGGTGGCGAAATCGGCGCCGTGCCGCAGTTCCCGAGCAATCGAGTCCGCGGTCGCGTGCGCTCGCTCGCGAGCCTCAGGTGAAGGCTTGGGCGCGACGACGATATTGCGGAAGGAAACCGTAGCTGGCCGCTCGCCCAGCTGGCCCTTCTGCGCATCGAAATAGTCTCGCATCTCGCGCTCGGTGGGCTGAACCGTCTTGATCTTGCCGTCGCTCTTCATCTTGTCGATAAGGCGGTTCTGGAGCGCGGCGCGACGCTGCTGTTCGGTCAGCCAGCGGCGATACTCCTCGGGAGTCTGGAAGCCGGCCTTCTTCAGCTCGTTCCGGTAATCCACCTCCGAGGTGAACTTGCCGCGGATGTTCTTGATCTGTTCCTCGACACCGTCGGACACTTCCTGATCGGTCACCTTGATTGCGGTATCCCGGGTCGCCTGCTGGACCAGCACCTCGACATCCACAATTCGGGAAAGTGCCGCCCGACACATGCTGCGAAGCTCCTGCGGATTACTCGGCGCCGGAGCCCCCTGGGCCCGCTGGGAATAGATCTCTTCCTCCAGCTGAGACGACATCACCGGCGCATCGCCCACGACCGCGATCACCCGGTCAACCGCGGTAGTGGTGTCGCAGCGGGCGATCGGCTGATTGTCTCCGGCGTTCAAGCTGTCCCGTGGGTTCAGGCCGTTCGGCGCCCGTACGCTGTCCCGAGTGAGTAAGCTGTCCTGGGGACTGATCAAGCTGTCTCGGGTGCTCACGCTGTCCTGAGCGGACACCGGTCCGGCGCCCGCGGAGACCGCGAGCGCAAACACCCAGAGACCCTTCAACCACGGACGATTGCTCAAGGCGCTTTCCTGGCCGCGCTATCTGAAGGAACCGGAACCGCGGCTGGAGGTGTTGGTGAATTCTTTTTCGCGCCAGAGTCCGAAGCAGCTTTCGCCGCCTTGAGATCCCGGGTCTGCTCGAGCGCAGCCTGTAGGGCGGCGTCATTGATCCGGAACGAAGCATGTTCCCGTAGGGACGCACTCAGAGCAGGTGGCAGATGCCGTGGGCGAGAGATTCCGGTCGCGATCTGGTTCCACACTGCGTCGAGCCTCAGCTGCGCCATCTTCTGGCGCTCAGGCAACGGAATGGTAGAGTCGGTGATGTCGGGCCCGGCCAGGTCGAGACCCGCCTTCAGGCTATCAATCTGGGCCTGATACTTCTGCATGACACCGCTCCACTCCTCGGCGCTGAGGTGAATTCCCGCGGAATCGGCCTGCCGGAGCAGAAGCGTGTTCTGTCCGATCACCTTGGCGAACTGGGTCAGCGCCGAGTCGTTCGCCTGCTGCAGCTGTGCCGCGAACTGCGGACCCAGAGCCGTCGCCCACCGCATGTAGTCGGCAACCGTCAACTCGCCCCCTTGATAGCTGGCCACCCGCTCCGTCGACCGGAAGGACTTGTTGCGGTCGAGGAATGCGGCCCGCATCAGCTTCGGCGCCTCTCCGGACACATTCAGCTTCCGCGCCGTGGACAGGCTGTCGAGGTACATCGAGTCGAGACGCACTCCCGCACGTTCCTGCAGGTATGCCAGCAACTGGGGCCGGACTTCGTTGAGAGGGGGACGCCGGATGATGTGATAACCGAACGGCGTCTCGATCAACCCGGCGATGTCCCCGGGAGCCAGCGACCACCCCGCGCTATCGAAGGCGGTCACGAACCGGCCTCGTGGGCTGGGCGGCAGATAGCCGTTGTGGTTCTTGCTCGAGTAGTCGTCGCTCAGCTGCGTAGCGAGAGTGCCGAAATTTGCTCCACCGCGGATCTTGCCCAGGGTCGCAACCCCCTTCTTCCGCTGCGCCTCGCGCACCGGCGGCTCGGCATGCTGGTCAACCTTGAAGAGGATGTGCTGCAGTACCCGGATCTCATCCGCCTGGTAGACGCTGTCCGCCTTGGTCGAGTCCACGGGAGCACGGTGGGCCATCAGCGTATCGTGCCACCGCTGCCCGATCATCTCCGTGATCTCCGGCCACAGCACTTCCGACGCCCCCGCGGAATCCGCGAGGTTCTCCCCCGCCGCAACGGCGTTGGCGAAAAGAGTGTGGTCAACCCACAGATTGGCGAGAAATTGTTCGGCCTCGAGGGTTACGGGGAATCCCTTGATCGTGCTCGCCATGTTGGCCAGCCGCTCGACCGTCAGCTCCTGACCTGCCGCCTCGGCGGCAACGGTCGGCCGGATGCTGAACGCGTCTTTCATGTTCGAGCAACTGGCCGCTCCGGCCAGAAGGACAACCAACCAGAATCCGGTACGCTTCACTCAACACTCCATTGGTGAGATTGGTCTATCAACCGCGGCGATTCGCTGTTCTTATCCACTCTTCGCGCCAGCGCGCGCATTGCCCGAACTTTGACCCGCGCTCACCGCTCGTAGCGCGCGCACCAGTGCGGGAATCAGCGCCTCTCCACCCAACCGGGTCAGGCGGAGCGACAGCGGCACGGTTCGCCGGACGTCCACCGCGAGCTGCACATCGTCCAGCGCCGTAGTGAGCCCGCCGAGCCGGGGTGTCGCCCCTTCCCGGAAACTGAGCCGTGCCTCATCGCCCCGCGCCAGGATGTGCTGCACTTCCAGCTCGGCGCCGAGGACCCGAAGTCTGGCCATGTTGAGCAGGGTGTCAGCGGGCTCAGGAAGGGGGCCAAACCGCTCGCGCATTTCCTCGCGAAGCTGTTCAATTTCGCCAGACGTCCCAGCCCGCGCCAGTCGGCGGTACAGATCGAGTTTTATGTCGTCATCCGGCACATAACCGTCGGGAAGATGGGCCGCCCGGTCCAGGACAACCTCGGGCGGAACCGGTCTTTCCAGTTTCCCCTGTCCCCGCAGGCTGCGCACGGTCTCTTCCAGCCACCGCAGGTAGAGGTCGAACCCCACCGCGTGGGCGTGTCCCGACTGTTCAGCGCCGAGCAGATTCCCCGCACCGCGCAGCTCGAGGTCCTTGAGCGCGATGCGGTAACCGGCCCCAAGGTCGGAGTGGTGCTCCAGCACCTTGAGCCGGTCCTCCGCCGCCGGATCGATCAGGTCCGGCACCAGCAGGTAGCAGTATGCCCGGCGGTGGCTGCGGCCCACCCGCCCTCGCAGTTGATAGAGCTGGGCCAGGCCTAACCGGTGGGCATCGTGCACAACCATGGTGTTGGCGTTGGGCACATCCAATCCCGATTCAACGATCATGGTGGAGACCAGGATGTCCACTTCGCCGGAAACGAACTTTCGCATGACCGTCTCCAATGGCTCTGCGGCCATCTGGCCGTGCGCCACGCCGACCCGCGCCCGCGGCGCCAATGCGCGCACCCGCGCGGCGATGGTATCGATCGTCTCGATACGGTTGTGAACCACGAAGGTCTGTCCTCCACGGTCCAGCTCCCGCGCGAAGGCTTCCTCCAGCAGCCCGTCGTCCCACGGCTCCACGAACGTCAGGATCGGTGAACGGTCCCGTGGCGGAGTCTCGATCAGAACCAGGTCGCGGAGCCCCGCCAGCGAGAGATGCAAGGTGCGCGGAATCGGAGTGGCGGTCAGAGTCAGCACATCCACGCTCAGACGCAGGGCCTTGAGCCGCTCCTTGTGCTTCACCCCGAAACGATGCTCCTCGTCTACCACGAGGAGACCCAGATCCTTGAAGGTCACGTCGGACGACAGGAGCCGGTGGGTACCAACCACGATGTCGATTTCGCCGGCAGCCACTCGGGCCAGTACCGCCTTCTGCTCCTTGGCAGTCCGAAAGCGCGACAGTACCTCGATCTTGATCGGAAAATCGGCCAGCCGCTCGAGGAAGGTTCGTCCATGCTGATCGGCGAGAATCGTGGTCGGCACGAGGACCGCCACCTGCTTCCCGCCCTGCACCGCCTTGAACGCAGCCCTCACGGCGACCTCGGTCTTCCCGTAGCCGACGTCGCCAACCAGAAGGAGATCCATCGGTAGCGCCTGCTCCATCGCCCGCTTCACCGCGTCCGTCGCCTTGCGCTGGTCCGGCGTGTCCTCATAGAGGAAGGACGACTCCAGCTCCCGCTGCCATCCACCATCGGGTGGGAACGCGTACCCCGCGCTCACCTTTCGTCTGGCGTACAGCTCGAGCAGCTCGGAGGCCATCTGACGGATGGCCTGTCGCGTCTTGTCGCGGACCCGTTGCCAGGAATTGCCCCCGAGTTTGTGGAGGCGAGGCGGCGGGTGGTCGCCATCTTCATCGGCGGCCCGATACCGTTCCAGCTGGTCGAGGCGGTAGAGCGGGACGTTGAGCCGGTCGCCGCCTTCGTACTCGACGATCGCGACCTCGAGTGTCGCCTCGCCAACCTGGATCGTGGCGATCCCGCGATAGATCCCGATGCCGTGATCCAGGTGAACGACGTAGTCTCCCCCCTGGAGTTGTCCCGTTGCAGCGGACGGGGCGGCCTGCCGATAGCGCCGCGGCCGCCGCAGGCGACGAGCCCGGCGGAAAATCTCGTGGTCGGTCAGCACCCGGAGGGTGCGCATCACGAACCCGCCATCCAGGGCTCCGATGGCCAGCGTCACATTGAGCCGTGACCGGCCATCCTCGTGGAGCAACTCCTCGAGGCGCTCCAGCTGGCCTTCGTTATCGCAGAGAATGAGGTTGGGAAGATCGCCGGCGAGAAGACCACGGAGTCGCTTCAGGTCGCGATCCACTCGGTCCGGCGGCAGAAATCCAGCTTGGAGCTCCGCCGGCTCATCCCGGAGGGAGAGCCTCGCGAACTGATGGAGGCGAGCCTGCCATCGTTCCGGTGCCTCGAAAATTTCTTCCCGCGCTGGCACGTCCTCTCCCAAGCGCCGCGCGACCACCAGATGGTGTTCGGCCTCTCCCCAGGCGCGGGATACTTCTTCGCCATTGGCGCCCGACGCTTCTTCGATAACGAGCGTTCCCGCCGGCAACAGCTCCAGCAATGACTGACGCTGCTCGGCGAGCGGCGCGGTATTCGTTTCACTCCTCCGGGACTCGCCGGTGGCACCAGCCATTGGAAGAATCGTGATCTCTTCCACCGCCTCGCCCGAGCGTTGCGAAGTGAGGTCGAAACTCCTGATCGAGTCGAGCTGGTCACCCCACCATTCGAGACGTGCCGGCGCCGCCATGCCGAAGCCGTATACGTCGATGATGCCGCCCCGGACGCTGAACTCGGCCACCTCGGTCACCGTGGGGGCCCGGCGGTAACCCATCGCTTCGAGAGTAGTGGCGGTTTCGGTGAGAGTGGTGCCGCGCGCCTGACCTCCATCGGTCGCGCCGGTTCGGAGGCGAAGGGTCTTCTCGGCGAGAGAGGCTGGGACGCGGGTGCGCTCCAGGGTCGCACGGGCGGTGGTAACCAGGATTCGGAGGCGGCCCTCGAGCAGGGCGGCAATCGTTTCCACCCGCTCACCCGCGATCTCATAGTGCGGCTCTTCCTCACCCAGCGCCTCACGCTGGGGATAGAGCGAGATCGGCACATCGGTGAGGTGCTGCAGATCGCTGAGCCACCGCTCGGCGTCGGCCGGCGTCGTGCTGATGATGGTCAGCAGCCGCTGGGGCGATTCCTCCGCGAGCCAGGCGGCCAGCACGGCTCCGCTCGAACCGGGGAGGCCGCCGATCCGGATCTGCTGCCCTCGATCGGGGAGTCGCTCGCGGAGATCGAAAGCAACCGAGGTTCTGCCCAACGCATCGAGCAGTGGGCGCAGCGTCACGTGCGTCGCCTCCAGCCGCTGGCCAGCAACACTTCAGTCACCGCCAGCGCGAAAGCGAGCCACAACAGTGGAGCCTGCAGGTCGGCTCGCCCAACCTGGGCGAACGCCTCGGCGGCTGCGTGTCCCGGTTCAACGATGCGCGCGCCGGACCAGAGTGAGCGAACCTCGCCATCGCTGGCTGGCCCAAGCTCCGATTCGCGGGGATCGAGATTGGCCGTGAGTACCCCGATGGTGTCCCGGCCGCCGAGTAGATAGTAGAGTCCCACATCTGGAGGCCGAAACGACGCACCACCTTCGATGGTCCACTTTCGGCCATTGGCGATGAGTCCAGTAGCTTGATCCGGTAACGCCACCGGATCCCCCGGTGCAGCCGCGAGCGAGGCGATCTGGCCCCGTGCGACCCGGTTGATCATCGCATCCAGGAAAGGCATGAACGCCGCCGAGAGGGGCAAGCTGGTCCACTCGGGATCCATCCGGCTGCCGATCACCACCACATCAGCACCCCGAACAATCCACGGCTCGCCGCCCACCGTGGCCAGCACTCCCGCGCTGGAGGAGTTCTTTGTTGCTCGCAGACGGTATCGCTTGAGAACCCGTTCGTTGCCCAGCAGAGGTCCGCTGTCCACCACACCCGGTGCTGGAACGATCACGTCGTAGACCCATCCGGTGCCGCGCCGCTCCAATGCTCGATTGACCGCCCCAAGTTGGGCCGGATCCGCCGGTGGTAACACGATCGACGCGGAGGGTCCGAGAGAACCGATCGTCACCTCCGGTCCCTTGCGGGCTCGCCCGTTGGCCTCGAGAACCGCCTCTGCTGCTTGCAGGTACTGGTCACCTGCCGGCCAGGAAACGGCCGCGATTGGCGCCACCCGAACGGCGGCAAGACGCTCGTCATCGGCCCGAAATTCGTCAGGGTCAACGAACGCTCGAAGAGTCCACCACCCGCTCGCGCCTCCCGGAACCGCAAGGCTGCTCGGAGTGCCCACTAGGGCGAGTGCCGCGCGCCCCGTCCGTCCTCCGAGAGAGACCGTTACCGGCGCCGAGCGTCCGGAGTCTCCCGCAAGGGTCACCACAACCGACGCACCCTCGACGGTCCAGGGCTGTGACCCTGCGCTCAGCGAAGCCACGCCGATGTTGGGCGGACTTTCTCCCTCCATCCTCACAACCAAAAGCGGGGTGTTCACCTTCGCCGGTGAGAGTGCCGTCGCCTGAAGGTCAGAGAGGACTGCGATGCCTCCGGGACGCGCATCGGCGCCGAGCACCTGGGTTGCCGAGGCGACGGCCGCTCCAAGGTCCATCCGGCGATCCGAGGCAGCGAGGCTGTCAACCACCCGACTCAGTTCGGCCGCGGTTCCCCGCTGCGGAATCCCGTCTGCCGTGAGCAGCCAGAGCCCATCGGCCGGCGTGGCTCCGTCCAGAATTCTTCGAGCGGCGGCGCGCAGGTCCGTGAGCCGTGAGGTGCCGTTCACCACCTGTCCCGCGCTCGGACTGTTGTCGAGAACCAGCACCAGAGCGCTCGGCCCGTGCCCTCCCGCTTGACGCAGCGCGGCGGAGGGACCAGCGGCGGCAATGATCAGGGCAAGGATGAGCAGGGTGCGAAGCAGCAGAAGAAGCCAGTGACGAAGCTTGAGACGCCGCTCGTGCTCTCGGGTAACAGCCTGGAGATAGCGGACGGCAGGAAAGACGACCGTCGGCGGTTCACGCCGAGCGATCAAGTGCAGGAGGAGGGGCACCCCAGCCAGCGGCAATGCCGCCAGCACCCACGGCTGAAGGAAGGAGATCACACCAGGCCGCTTGGACTCGCCACCATGCGACGAAGGGCCAGCCCGAATGGCATGTCGGTGGTTATTCGATGGTACTGGATTCCCTGCGACCGGCACTGACGCCGCCAGTCCGAGACCACGTCGTGGACTGTCGCGCGATAGGCGTCCGCCCAGTCCTTCGGGCGTAGAATCACGGCCTGATGCGTCTCGGGGTCCTCAAAGCGCGCTTCCGCCGGACCGTGGAGCTCCAACTCGAACGGGTCCATCACGTGGAGCACGATCACCTGATGCCCCCGGTGGCGG
>DATIOP010000226.1:0-1647 GCA_035472975.1 Gemmatimonadales bacterium | reverse complement strand
GGAATGGGCGGATATCGCTGGGGAGAAGACCGGAAGCGCGCGTTACTTGAACGGGAGCGGCACGCCTAAGTTCGATAAGAGAAGTCGTTCCTAATCCTCCCGGCGGCGAAATCTTTCGATTTCCCGCCGGTCGCGCTTGGTGGGCCGCTCACCGCTTCCTCGCAGGGCCGAGTCCATGCTCTTGATCTGGGCCGCCAGCTGTTGCCGGGCCGCGAGGCTTTGCGGGGTCTCCTCGTAGAGCTGCGTCGCAACGCTGGCCGGCGCACGGTGCTCGGAGAGTCCGCGGACCACGACAATGTGTTGGTAGGGCCCTTGCCGAATCCGCAGCTCATCGCCCATATGAAGCGGTTTGGCTCGCTTCGCGCGTTCCCCATTCACCTGGATCTTCCCGCCATCGATCGCCTGAGCCGCGAGGCCGCGGGTCTTGAAAAACCGCGCGGCCCAAAGCCACTTGTCCAGCCGTACGGGTTCAGGCGAGTTGTCAGACATCGGTCAGTCGCTCGGCGAAAATGCTTGCAGCAATGTATACTCCGCCGCAGCCACGGCAGGCATCCCGCAATCCCCAGCCTCTCAGACTCATGCAACAGATCAAGGGAGCTGTCCTGAAGGCTCGCCTCGGCTTCATCGAGCAGCATTTCGGCTCATCCGGACTGGAACGGGTCCTGACTCACCTGGCGGCGCCGGATCGGAAGGAGCTGGAACGGATCCTGATCGTGGGGTGGTATCCGTTCGAACTCGGCAAGCGCCTCGACGACGCGATCGTGACCGTCTTTGGAGGCGGCGACGAGTCCTACTTCCTCCGCCTCGGTGAAGCTTCCGCCGACCAGAATCTCGGAACCCTGCACCACGCATTCCTGGTCGAGGGCAACCCTCATGGGTTCCTCGCCAAGGCCCCCGCGATCTACCGGATGTACTACGAGACCGGACGGCGGGAGTACAAACAGACGGGCGAGCGGGAAGGGGTACTCACCACCTACGACGCGGAGACGTTCAGCGGTCCCGATTGCCTGACCGTGATAGGCTGGTATCGCCGCGCCCTGGAGATGTGTGGAGCGCGGGACGTGACGATGGTCGAGGAAGAGTGCCGGGCGCGGGGCGGGGCAGTGTGCCGCTATCGCGTGAAGTGGGCGTAGCGGGTCGGGAATCTTGAGTCTTGCGTCTTGGGTCGAAACTCGTCCTCCCTTCTCCCTTCTCCCTTCTCCCTTCTATACTCTCTTCTCGACCACCCCATATCCCATGGCGCGATTCAGCCACCGCACAAATGGCAGCAGCCTCCGGTAGTCTCCCTCCAGCGTCTTCGGTAGTTGCCGGCTCAGCACCTGGGTTCGCGGGATGCTGCGCCCCATTGTGAACGACTGAAAGCGCAGCCAGCGAGACGCGGGATGATCCGGCTCGAACCCGCGGGGTAGACGCTTGAGCAGAGATTCCTCATCCAGAGCACCGAATCTCCTCTTCATCGCGGGGGTCAGCATCGTCCGCTCGAAGCCGCGCTGATCGTCGGCGATCGCGTCCCGCAGCTTCTGCAATACGGGACGGGGCGGCATCCAGATCCCCGCGCCGAGAAAGCTCCCTTCCGGAGCCAGGTGCAGGTAGAACCCAGCACCGCCATGCGCTTCGGAGCCGACGCCCTTTCCCGCGTCCCGGTGA
>DATIOP010000225.1:0-6779 GCA_035472975.1 Gemmatimonadales bacterium | reverse complement strand
CTTTAAAGGAAGTCTGAAGCGAGGCGCATTGGCTGAGTCTGGGGCCTTCCGTCTTTCTTTTCCTTCCATTTCTAAAAAAATCCAACATTATTTTCAATTCATTTTCTAAAACTCTTATTCGATAAAAATATTTATCGCGGTATGGGTGCCGTGTCCATTGCAGTCGGCCGCGTTGCCACCGGTGGTGACCGCATCAAACCCATTGCCCACGCGACCCGACAGGTCATTGTGGGTCAGGTTCATGCCGGTATCGATCCCGTAGAAGTGGACCCCGGCGCCGGTCCGGTTGTAGGTGTAGGAGAGACTGAGCGGCAGGTTGCGCTGATCAATGCGGTCGAGACCCCAGTTGACCGGATTGTTTTGCGTGGTTTCGAGCTTGATCACCTGATCCTGTTCGATCAGGGCGACGCTGGGATCGGCCCGGAGCAATTGCACGGCGCGGGGCGACAACTCGGCGGCGAAGCCCTTGATGGCCTTGGTATAGATGAAGTAAAGCTTGCCCTGCGACTGACCCACCATCCGCTGGGCCTCGGCGGCCGGCCCGGTGACATTCTGCTTGAGGACGACGATGTACCGATTGGGTACTCCCTGCCCGCCTGGTGCGGCGATCACGTCTGCCAGTCCTGAGGCAGGAACCATTTCGGTGGGGGTTTGGCTCTCACTACAGGCAAAGAGAACTATTGCACTACACGAAATGGCAGCAAATGACCAACGCATGCACCCCTCCTTGCGGGACTAGGAACAGCACGGACTCTGAGGGAAGTCTCCCATCAGCTGATTTGGGCGTTTCTGTCGTGGTCTTGGAGGCGAACACGCCCCCGAGGCAGGCCCGAGCAAACTATGCTCCACATGTTGGACCGTCAACATGGCAGCGACGACACACCGTGGCTCTCGCGCCACGAAGCTGAGGATCGTGTCCTCACCTTTTCGATTATTTTGTGACATGGTGATACAATCTCGGACCGTTGAATCTGATTCGTTGCTGGACCTGACCCCGCCGGACGCGGCACAAAGGCTGGCGGACTGGGTGAGTGCTCAGGGTCTCCCGACGTATCGTGCCCGGCAACTCCTCCCCCGTCTCTGGCAGCGTCCGATCGCGGCCTGGACCGAGGCGACCGAACTCCCTCTCACCCTCCGGCAAGCGCTGCAGGAAAATCTCCCCCTTCCCCGGCTCGATCTGGTAACCGAACAACAGTCGGCGGACGGGACCCGGAAATTTCTGTGGCGTTTGAGCGACGGCGCCTCGGTCGAATCGGTGCTGATTCCGTCGCAGAGTCGCCGCACCCTGTGCATCTCCTCTCAGGCGGGATGCGCGCTGGGGTGTGTCTTCTGCGCAACCGGCCGCATGGGCTTCGGCCGCAACCTCTCTCCCTTCGAGATCGCCGGTCAGGCGCGAGAGATCATCCTGCGTCATCCCGACCTCGCACCCACCAACGTGGTGTACATGGGAATGGGAGAGCCGCTGCTCAACTGGAAGGGTGTCGATCCGAGCCTCACCATACTCAACCACCCGGAGGGCCTCGGCATCGGCGCCCGCCACATCACGGTCTCAACTGTGGGAATCATTCCGGGCATGCAGGAGTTGGCCAAGCGGACCGAGCAATTCCGGCTGGCCATTTCCCTCCACGCGGCTACCCCTGAGCGCCGCCTGGCCCTGATGCCGGTCGAGAAAAAGTACGACCTGGCCCAGGTGCTCCAGGCCGCAAAGGCGTTCCGGAAGCGGATCACCTTCGAATACGTTCTGATATCGGAGAAAAACGACAGCGATCGCGATGCCGACCAGCTGGTCCGCCTCGCCCGGCAGATGGGCGCGCTGGTCAACCTTCTTCCTCTACATCCCGGTGGTGCTCCGGGTCTCATCCCGACTCCCCCCGACAGGATCCGCGCCTTCGCCGCGCGATTGAAAAACCAGGGAGTTGAAGCGGTGGTCCGCCGCAGCCGCGGCCTGGATATCAGTGCGGCATGCGGGCAGCTGAAGGTGGAGGTGGAGCGCGGAACGGCACTATAGGACGCAAGCGGACAAGGTTGTAAGTCATCGGCTGACAGCCTGATGCCGACAGTGTAAGACCCTACCCCGTCGCTCCGAATCCACTCGAGATACAATTGATCGACAGCAACAGCGCGGAGAGATACTGCTGCCGCTGCTGATCGGTCGAGGCAGCGCGGAAGCGGCGCAGCAGGTCCACCTGCTGGCGGCTCACCTGAT
Source organism: Gemmatimonadales bacterium (assembly GCA_035472975.1). Taxonomy (GTDB): domain Bacteria; phylum Gemmatimonadota; class Gemmatimonadetes; order Gemmatimonadales; family GWC2-71-9; genus DATBGE01. Next base: position 4,573 of record DATIOP010000225.1, on the reverse strand, counting down.
TGATCGTAGGGAGACGCCGCGCCAGCCGGCGGCGGAACCGGGGGAATCGCTCCGCAGGCTCGGCGCCGCCGCTCACCCGAAGCACCGCCTCCACCGTTCGCCGATACTCCGCCTCGATCAACCCGAAGATCTCGTCCCGCGACGTGCGGTCCGGCACCAGGTCGGCATACAGTCTCGCGATCTCGAGATCCACATATGCCAGAGTCTTCTCAACCTCGTCGATCACCAGGCGGAACAGTCTGGATTGCCCGTACATCCGCTTCAGCAGACTCTCACCTCGTTCTCCACGGATCTGGAGGAAGGTCAGCAGTCCGCTTCCCACGCCATACCAACCGGTGATGAAGTGGCGGTTCTGGGACCAGGCGAACACCCACGGGATTGCCCGCAGGTCACCAAGAGTCCGGAGTCCCGAGCGGCGTGCCGGTCTCGAGCCGATGTTGAGCAGCGCCAGCTCTTCAAGGGGACTCGCGGCCTGGAAGTAGGCCAGTAACCCCGGCTGGTCCACCAGCCGGCGATAGGCCGCCTGTGCCGCTCCGGAGAGGGCTTCCATCGCCTCGTCGAACTCGACCGTGGGCACCAGCTCGGCTTCGGTCTCCGATTTGAGCGAGTGCTCGATCACGCTGGCAGCGAGAAGCTCGAGCTGGTATGCCGCGGTGCCGCGGTTCGCGTACTTGAAGGAAACCACTTCGCCCTGTTCGGTGAGGCGCATGCGGCCGCGGATGGACCCGGCCGGCTGCGCCGCGATGGCTCGACCCAGCGGGGCTCCTCCGCGGCTCACCGACCCGCCACGCCCGTGGAAGAAGGCGAGCGGCACTCCCAATTCGTCGCTCAACCGGGTGAGCCGAGCCTGGACCTTGCTCAGCTCCCAGTTGGAGGAAAGGAATCCTCCGTCCTTGTTGGAATCGGAGTATCCAATCATCACCTCCTGCACCCCGCCCCAGGCTCGAACACTCCGCCGCACCAGCGGGACACCGAGCAGGTCCCGCATGATGACCGGCGCGCGCTGAAGGTCGTCGATCGTTTCGAACAGCGGCACGATGGGAAGAGTGCAGCTCTCGGTCCCGGCCTGGTCGGCGAAGAGACCGGCTTCCTTTGCCAGTAGATAGGCGCCCAGCACGTCCGACACTTCGCGAGTCATGCTGAGGACGAAGCTCCCGAAGGCCTCGCGGTCGAGGCCGTCCCTCACTTCGCCGACCAGCCGGAACATGCCCAACGTTTCGCCGGCTTCTGCGGGGACTTTGTGATCGGAACTCAGCGGCTTGCCCAGCTCTGCCAGGAGCCACGCTTTCCATTCCTTCGACGCGACAGGAGGCGGCTCTCCGGTTTCTCCGGTCGAGGCCCGCCACAAGACGGAAAGTGTGTCGTGGAGCCGAGCCGAATTCTCCCGGAGATCGAGTCGCACGGTGCTGAAGCGAAACGCCTCCACCTCGCGGAGCACCGGCCGCACCAAGGCATTTGCCAGGTGCGATGCCTGCGAGTCCGTCAGGGCCCCGATCATGACCCGCAGATCCGCGATCAGCTCATCGGCGGTAGCGTATCCCTCGGAACAGCGGGAGATGTCTCCCGATTCGGCGTGACGCATCGCGCCTTCCAGCCGAGCCATCATGCAGGCCAGGTACTGCCGGAAGATTTCTCCCGGGTTCCGGACCACGATCTCCTTGCCGTGCGGAACACTTGCGAGTGCCTTATCCAGCGCCGTGCGGAAGGCGGCCGGCACCTCCACCGCGCGCTCGGTGATGCTCAGCGCCTTTACCAGCTCCCCCAGGCGGGCGTGATAGCGCTGCAGGCTGGCGCGACGGTTCTCCGCCAGGGTGCGGCGGGTGACATCGTTGGTAACGAAAGGATTCCCGTCCCGATCGCCGCCGATCCAGGAACCGAACTGAAGGAAAGGAGGCATCTCGAAGCGCTCGCCTGGAAAGACCATCTGAAGGGAGCGGTCGAGCTTCTCGTGCACCTCTCCGGTGGCTTCGAACAGCGTCTCGTTGAAGAAGTGGAGTCCCCAGTAGACCTCCTGCGGAACGGTCGGCTTCTCCAGCCGGAGTTCTCCCGTCATCCAGAGCAGCTCGATGTCGTTGCGAAGCTGGTCGATCAGCGCGGTGCGTTCCCGCGGGGTCCACCGGGGAGACTCGAGATCCACCAACCGGCGATAGATCCGGCGATGCTTTTCCAGAACGGTGACTCGCTTGGCCTCGGTAGGGTGAGCGGTGATCACCGGCCGCACTCGAAGGCCGGCGATCAGCTTGCGGATCCGGTCGGCGTTGCCGCCGGCCTTGGCCCCGTCGGTCATCACCTGGGCAAAGGTCCCCCGGACCTGGTCCATGCCGCGTTCGGTTTCGGTCTGCCGCCGACGTCGCATGCCCGCGTTCTGCTCCGCGACACTGAGCAGCTGGAACCAGATTCCCTGCGCTCGCAGGCCGCGCTCGATCTCCTCCGGCGTTGCCGAGGGGCTCGGCGCCTCACCTACAAGGATGGGCACCACCTCGGGCTGACGGGTTCCCACCACATCGAGGAGCAAGCGGAAGAGAAGTTCCGCCACCTCCGTGGCGTAGGCGGCTGCGCTGGCGGCGAGTGGGTCAGCTGAAGCGGGGAGGGCTTCGGCGGGAAACGGGGCGGTGTGCTCCTGGGTCACACGACGCGATCACGAACGGGCTGGCCCGCGAAAAACAGTTTGAGGTTTTCCAGGGCGCGCATGCCCATGGCGATGCGGGTCTCGGTCGTGGCGCTGCCCAGATGGGGAAGCAAAGCGACGTTTTCCATCGAGAGCAGCTCGGGTGCCATGGCAGGCTCGCGTTCATACACGTCGAGCCCGGCGCCGGCGATCGTCCCCGACTTGAGTGCGGCGATCAGCGCAGCCTCGTCCACCACATCGCCCCGAGCGGTGTTGATCAGGAAGGCCCCTCGCTTCATCAGCTTGAGCCGGTCGGCGTTGATGAGATGGCGGGTCTCTGGTGTGGCCGGGCAATGCAGCGAGATGAAATCAGCTTCACCCAACACCGCGTCGATGCTGTCCCGGCCTTCGGCGCCCAGTGCCTTCGCCTCTTCAGGTTTCGGCGGATACGGATCGTGGTAGATGACCCGCATGCCAAATCCATGATGGGCCCGTTTCGCGACCGCCTTTGCGATGCGGCCCATCCCAATCAGACCAAGGGTTTTTCCGCTCACCTTGGTGCCCAGCATGTGGGTCGGGCGCCATCCGGTCCAGGATTTGGAGCGGACGTGACGCTCACCCTCTCCCGCTCTCCGGGCGATCATCAGCAAGAGCGTGGTCGCGATGTCGGCGGTGTCGTCGGTGAGGACGTCGGGCGTATTGGTGACGGTCAGGCCCCGCGTCTTTGCCGCGGCGATGTCGATGTTGTTGAAGCCCACACCGAAGTTGGCAATGATCCTGGTCTTGAGCGGATCCGCCGCGAGGACCTCGGCCGTCAGCTTGTCGGTCACGGTAGGCAGGATGCCGTCCGCGGTTCGCAGCACATCCTGAAGTCCCGCGGCATCGAGCGGACGATCTTCACGATTGAGCTGTACGTCGAACAGCCGGGTCAACTCCTCCTCGACCGGAGCCGGAATCTTCCGGGTGACGACAACGCGGGGCTTGCCGCTCATCGGGTCAGCACCGCGCGACGAGACGGGCGCTTCGCCAGGGCCTCGGCCACGGCCTTCCCCAAATCGGCGGGACTAGGCGCCACGGACAATCCGAGCGACCGCATGATCTCGGCCTTCTCCGCCGCGGTGTCGCCGAAGGCGGAGATGATGGCACCGGCGTGCCCCATGCGCCGTCCCTTCGGCGCGGTGAGACCGGCAACGTATCCGATGACCGGCTTGGACATGTTTTCCTTGACCCAGAGAGCGGCTTCCGCCTCCTGGGGACCGCCGATCTCGCCGATCATCATCACCGCTTCGGTTTCGGGATCTTCCTCGAAACGCGCGAGGACATCGAGGAAAGAAGAACCGTTCACCGGGTCACCCCCGATGCCAACACTGGTGGAGACCCCGATGTTGAGGTCCTTCATCTGGGAAGCTGCTTCATAGCCCAGCGTGCCCGAACGGGTGACCAGCCCGACCTTCCCCGCCATGTAGATGTGTCCCGGCATGATGCCGAGCATGGACTTGCCGGGGCTGATGATCCCGGCGCAGTTGGGACCGACCAGCATGGTCCGCTTTTCCTTCGGATATCTGCGCAGGTACCGCTTCACCATCATCATGTCCTGGGCGGGAATACCGTCGGTGATGCAGCAGACCAGCCTGATGCCCGCATCCGCCGCTTCCATGATCGCATCGGCGGAGAAGGCGGCCGGGACGAAGATGATGCTGGCATCGGGGTAGACCGCGTCCACCGCTTCCTTCGTGGTGTTGAACACTGGCAGGCTGATGTGAGTCTGCCCGCCTTTGCCCGGCGTCACCCCACCGACCACCTTCGCCCCGTACTCGATCATCTTCTGGGCGTGGAAGGTCGCCTTGTCCCCGGTGAAGCCCTGGACCAGGATGCGGGTGATTTCGTTTATCAGGATTGCCATCGTTGTCTTCGAGTAAGGAGTAAGGGGTAATGAGTGAGAAGGAGGAAGAAGTGAGGAGTGAG
>DATIOP010000224.1:0-3136 GCA_035472975.1 Gemmatimonadales bacterium | reverse complement strand
CTATGCCAATCCATCCACGATCAGAGTGACCTTCACCGCCCCGGGGACCTACCGCTACGCCGATTCGTACAACCCGAGCATTACCGGTGTCGTCCATGTGCAGTGAGGGAGGAAGGCGGGAGTAAGGAGTGAGGAGTAAGGAGTAAGAAGTGATAAGGAGGTTCGATCATCAATTACCGGAGGGCGTATGACCTATCGCATTCTCTCACTGGTTCCCATCGCCGCGGTCTTCGCTGGCGGATGTGACCCGGGCACCGCTCCAACCGATGCCGCTTCATCTCTCAACCTCGCGCGCACGGCCACCGCCTCAGTATTCGCGACCGGCCTCGAATATCCCCGCGGTCTCACCTTCGGCCCCGACGGAGCACTGTACGTCGCGGAAGCGGGCACGGCCGGCACCGCCTTCACCACTCCCGAACAGTGCGCGCAGGCCGATCCGCCGGTTGGCCCGTACCACAATGGTCCCACGGGTCGCATCTCCCGCATCGATCGTGACGGCCATCGCACCACCTTCGCCGAAGGTTTTCCCTCGGCGATCAATCAGTTCGGGGATGTTCAGAGCGTGGCCGATCTCGCGTTCCTGGGCGATAAGCTGTATGCCCTCATCGCCGGCGGAGGGTGCTCTCATGGCTCGCCCGATGTCCCGGCTGGAGTCGCGCGGGTAAGCCGGTCTGGCAGTTGGACGATCGTCGCCGACCTGAGCGCATTCCAAGCCGCCAACCCGGTGGCCAATCCCGGACCTCCCGGAGACTTCGAGCCGGACGGCTCCTGGTACTCGCTGATCCGCTCCGGGAAATCATTGATTGCAGTGGAACCGAATCACGGGGAAGTGGTTCGAATCAACCCCTCGACCGGCGCTATCGGCCGCATCGTCGATGTCTCCGCGACGCAGGGTCATATCGTGCCCACGGTCATCGTGCAGCTCGGCGATGTCTTCTATCTGAGCCACCTCGGTGTCTTTCCTATAGTGCCAGGACTGGAAAAGGTCTTCCGGCTTTCTCGTTCGGGTCAGCTGACCGTGGTAGCGGACGGCTTCACCACCGTACTCGGCTTGGCGTTCGACCGGGCCGGCCGGCTCTATGTGCTGGAGTCCTCCAGCGTGGCCGGGTTCCCCACGCCGGGAACCGGGCGCGTGATACAAGTCGATCAACAGGGAAATCGTGTCGTAGTGGTCGATGGTCTCTTCCTGCCGACCGGACTCGAGTTCGGTCCCGATGGTCTGCTGTACATCTCCAACAAGGGATTCGGTCCGCCTCAGCCCGGCGAGATTCTTCGGGCCAACGTCCAGAACTAGCACTCACTAACTAAGGGCGACTCAAACCGGGTCGCCCCGCCTCCCGAGGGTGACTTCAGGGTCATGCTCTCACCGGAGGTGCGCCCCGAAAGGTCAGGTACCACCAATGCGCAGCCATTTCCAGCGTTCGTCGGCAGCCTTGCTCGGCTGTCTCGGCACCGTCCTCTTCGCCGGGTGCACTGCCGAGATACCAACGTCCGCCCGCGAGGACCCGCAATCTCTGGATGCAGCATCGGCCAACCAGGTCTCCGTGTGTCATCGGTCGGGCTCCTCCGGTTCCGTCATCGCGATCCCCCGATCGCAACTGGCGATGCATCTGAGCCAGGGCGACTACGTCACCACCCTGGTAGTGGGTCACACTGCACCAGACCCCAATGACAGTGTCCACTTTCGCCGGATCGGTGACGCGATCGCCGCGGCGCGGGCCGGACGGCTGGCGCGGGGAGAACTGCAGGCGGCGGCCTGCCGGATCACCATCAACGTCGCAGCGGGTTCGTTTCGTGGCAGCGGGCATCCCGGCACCGACCCGAGCCTCGAGCACTGGCCCCTCACGGTGGACGTTCCGGATCTCACGCTGCACGGCGCCTTCGTGATGGAGCTGGATTCCCATGGACGGGCCACCGGCTCAGGCGTCGGGCCACGCGCGACGACGCTCGCACCGATCGACCCACTGGGCTTTTACGACACTGGGGCTTACTACCCGCTCGTGCTGGCCTTCGGCCATCCCGGTGGCTCGGCCGGCAACGGCCTCGTTGTCGAAGGATTCGTGCTGCGGTCGGGGGTGCCTGACGGCGGCTGGAGCGGTAACGGAATATTCTCGACTCGGGTCTCCGGTCTCACTGTGCGCGGCAACCGATTCGAGCGGGGTTTCGACGTTACCTTCGACCTCCGCATGACCAGCGCTGCGCTGCAACAGAATTCCATCATCGGCGCCGGCTTGTGTGACATGTGCCTCGCGGGTCCGGGGGTCTTCCAGGTCTCCGGTAATCTCCTGCAGGCTGGTGCGCTCGAAGGGATTCAGATCATGCCGGCCGTCGTCCTTCCGGTGCCGCGGGGCGTCGAACCTGATTTCCTCCCTGCCACAATCGATATATCTGGCGACATCGCAAACAATGAGGTGCGCGACCATTTGAAAGCGCCGGTTGGCTCGGGCATTCGGGTCGGCGCGCTCGGCCTGTTCGCGTGGGACACCCCCAGCACGAGCCACTACACGATTCACGACAATCTGCTGGTGAACAACCGGTTCGCCATGACCGTGGACGCCGCATTTCCGGTGACCGGAGCGCTGCTCAAGGGTGACATGGACGTGAGCTTGAGCGGCAATGTCATGCGGCAGAGCTGCCAGACCAATCTGTTGGTGGCATTCACGCGGCACACTACCGCACTGGGTCTGCAACCGGACGCCTATCTGCTCAATTCGATCTATCGACTGCAGCTCGGCGGGAATATTCAGTGGAAGGATGCGTGGTACAGTCATCCGGCGGGTTTCGGAAACACGCTTCTGGTCGATGGAAACCTGATCTCTAATGGAGCGCGGCAGTTCTATGAACCGGAAACCTGTCCTGGTCGGAAGGGGCCTGCCCAGCGTGACGTTAGCTCAGGCCACGTCCCCTTTCCCAACAGGGGTGGGGGACAGGGTTAGGTCCAACCTTCTGAGGCTTCGAGGTGTCGGATAGCGGTCGGTGCTCGGGCGGGAAGGCGGGACGGCGGAATGGCGGTTAAAGCGAACTAGGCGGACAACGCGGTCGGGGGCGGACATAAACTCCACCTCCCTACCACCTACCCCCTTCTCCCTACTCCCTCGTCCCAATGCGAAACAATCATCCGCGGGTCCCCGTCTGG
>DATIOP010000223.1:0-6481 GCA_035472975.1 Gemmatimonadales bacterium | reverse complement strand
GTCGCCGCCGGCACCCGGAGTTGCCCGGTTCGGATCGCCCGCTGGATCTCGCGCTGCACCGACGCCGGCGGCGCCGGCAGGAACCCTCCGTAATTCGCTTCCAGGTCTGCAATCGATGACAACAGCAGTGCCCGGTAAAGGAATGGATTGTGAACGCCGTGCGATCCATCCGGGTGGCTGGCCAGGGCCTCGCCGGTGAGCTGAGCGTTGAAGAGCGCACCCTTGGCCGGCGTGGCCCTCGGGGCGTTGATCGGATCGATCAACGTGTCGAAGATGAGCTCCTCTGGCGCGTTGAGCTGGATCTTCGCCAGGTACCCCGTGTCTGCCGGGTAGGCATCCACGGTGTTGTCGTCGTCGAGATCAACCCACAGCACGTCGAGGTAGCTCTCCTTCTCGTCCCTGATGCTGTTCAGCAGCTGGACCGCGACGGCTTGAGCATGGCACCCCGACGCCGTGCAGGCGCCCCACGACCGGCTGGGTTCGTCATAGGCGCACGCGTTGGTAAACGTCGTATCCACCACCCCCGGGCTGCCGGGCATGAAACAGGGAATCGCTTCGAAGTTGTGGCCGCTGTACGCGACCGGATTACCGCCGGCGTCCACCCCGGTTAGCGCGTTTACGTGGCAGCCGGCGCAGAGCCGCGGGTTCTTGTCCGACCCGTGCGTCGCGAGGATTGCACTGGTGTCGTACGCAGTCCCCGGCGGGAAATACCCGGCGGTCCCGAACAACACCGGTCCCTGGGCGCCGTGCGGCCCCCGGGAATTGCTGGGGCTCGGATCAGGCGTCTTGTTGTGGCAGCGAGTGCAGAGGTTCTGCTCAAAAACGGGCGAGTTGATCGGGAAGCGCAGCATCCCTGGCCAGGGGAGATTGGTGGCCGGATCCTTGGCCGTGCCGTGCGGATCGTGGCAGACGGCACAGGTCTGCGGCAGCAGCGTAGTAGTCCCCAACTCCTTGTAGACGGTATTGACTCCAAACGCGGCCAGGGCTCCCTTCGCCTCGTGGCACGCCTGGCAACTGGGATTGCTGGCCGCGTAGCTGTTGAGGATCCCGTGCCGGGACAGCTTCCATTCCTTCAGGTAATTGTGGTTCCGCGAAGGCCCGGCTCCCTGGTGGCAGCCCCCGCAACCCGAGTTCACGATGGCTGCGGTGTCCGCTGCGGTCGGGGGAGGGGTGTTCGGGGGTTCAGGGGGATAGACCACGATGCTCGGAATGGGTCGGGTCGCCACGGTCGTTGGATTCTGAACATGATCAAACCCGGCTCCGTGACAACTCTCGCACTGGACGTCCTGATAGGCTGGGTCCTTCACCGCGTCGTAGCCCACGGTGGCTGTCGCCTGGTTCCCGCGGGAGTTCACCGTGTGGCAGCCTTGGCACGAGGGATCGTTCGCCGGGTCGGCCTGCAGTGTTGCCCAGGCGGTCGCGTGGCGGGTCTGGATCCAGTCGGCCTGCTGGCCCACGTGACAGTTGCCACAGGTGGTCTGCTGTTCGGCCGCTGTGAAGTAGCCGAGGAAGCCACTATTGGCATCAGGTGGCGGATTGAAAGGCGGCCGGTCCTTGTAGACCGTGTCGGTACAGGCCGACACGGCGGCAAGACCGCCGGCGGTCGCGATGGCGATCGCAGTCTGACGGAGAAGAGAGGCGAGACGCATGACGCCACCTCTGGGGCTGTACCGTAGTTTTCCGGAGTCGACGACCGCTACGATACGGTAAACCGGTGGGTCGAACAAGTGCCCCTGAGGGCAATATCTCCGATTGTGAGAAGAGTCTCAGAAATCCTTCATCCATTGCGTCATGTTGCACCGGGCACCAGGGCCTGATCCGCGCTACATTCCTTACCTGAAATCGGGGCCCTTGCCCATCCGAACTCATTGCGTCCATGACCTCGCCATCCGGTAGCGTCTGTCCTGCCTGCGGCGCTCCCGCCTCGGGAAATTTCTGCGGCGCTTGTGGAGCGAGTCTCCTCGCCCGTCCCTGCGCCGGCTGCGGTGCCCCTCTCGGGGCCGGGGCGCAATTCTGTTCAAGCTGCGGCCGGGCCACGGGAGCGGTGAACAACCGAGCGGGAGACCGGGTTCGCTGGGTGCTTACCGGCGCCGTGGGCAGCGCCCTCATTGCGGGCCTGCTGATTTTCCTCACCCGTGGGGCTCCGGCCCCTGCCGCCGAGGTCGCGGCGAGCGCTCCGTTTGCGGGCGGTGCTGCTGCCGGTGGCGGGCCACCACCCGACATCAGCAACATGTCTCCCCGCGAGCGGTTCGATCGTCTGTACAACCGGGTCATGACGGCCGCCGAGAACGGGGATGAGGCCACAGTGACCAATTTCTCGCCTATGGCGCTCTCGGCGTATGGCATGCTTGATACAGTCGATGCCGACGCGCGCTACCACGCCGCGCTGATCAGGCTCCATACGGGCGACATCGACGGCGCCACTGCATTGGGCGATACCATCCTCGCCAGCAACCCCGGCCACCTCTTCGGCTATATCGTGCTCGGCACCGTGGCGCGGTTCCGCAAGGACGACGCGGGTTTGAGCAAGGCGTACTCCGGGTTCCTTAATCACTATCAGGCCGAGATGAAGGCAGGCCGTGCGGAGTACTCCGACCACGCGCGGTCGATCACCGACTTCAAGAAAGCCGCGGAAGCAGCGAGGTCACCCGCATGACATTGCTCGGCCAATTTTCCCTTTGGATCGCGCTTCTGATTGGGACATGGGGAGCCATTGTTGGCTTCTCGGGCCGCTGGCAAGGCCGCCCGGCCCTGGCCGAGGCGGTGACCCGCTCAGTCTACGCCGTATTCGGGTTGATGGTGGTGGCGGCGATTTGTCTGTGGCAGGGGTTGATCAGCCACGACTTCAATATCGAGTACGTGGCGGGATACACCTCGCGCAATCTGCCGTCCTATTTCATCGTCTCGGCCTTGTGGGCGGGTCAGAAGGGTTCGCTGCTGTTCTGGGCGGTCGTTCTCTCCCTCTTCTCCAGCCTGGCGCAATGGCTCACCTCGGCGCGCTACCGCGCGATGATGCCTTACGTGGCGGCCACCACCCTGAGCGTGGTGACCTTCTTCGTCACGGTGATGGTCTTCGCCGCGAATCCGTTCGAACGACTCAACTTCACGCCTCCCGACGGGCGGGGATTGAATCCCCAGCTGCAGAACATCGGCATGGTGATCCACCCTCCGATGCTCTACCTGGGCTACATCAGCATCGCCATTCCGTTCGCCTTTGCGATCGCGGCACTGCTTTCCAACCGGCTCGATACTGGCTGGATCCATGCCATCCGCAAATGGACCCTGATGTCCTGGCTGTTCCTCTCGATCGGCATCACCCTCGGCATGTGGTGGGCCTACGTCGAGCTGGGCTGGGGCGGCTACTGGGCGTGGGATCCGGTGGAGAATGCGAGCCTCCTCCCCTGGCTCACGATGTCGGCGTTCCTGCACTCGGTCATGATCCAGGAAAAGCGGGGGATGCTGAAACGCTGGAACATGATGCTGATCGTGGGCTCGTTCCTGCTCAGCATCTTCGGCACCTTCATCACCAGGTCCGGGGTCATCGCCAGCGTGCACAGCTTCACCCAGTCGAACGTTGGCTACTTCTTCCTGGCGTTCCTGGTTGGAGCGGCGGTGCTTTCCTTCACCCTGCTCTATACCCGGTGGGACCGGCTGGAAGCGGAAGTGAACCTGGAATCCATGGTGAGCCGGGAAGCGGCGTTCCTCTTCAATAATCTGCTCTTCGTCGGAGTCGCCTTCTCGGTGCTGTGGGGGACGCTGTTCCCCATCCTGTCCGAAGCGGTGCGGGGCACCAAGATCACCGTGGGGCCGCCTTTCTTTAATAAGGTCAACGTCCCGATGGGCTTGTTGCTGCTCGCCCTGACGGGAATCGGGCCGCTCATCGCCTGGCGCAAGGCGTCGACCGCGAATCTCAAGCGCCAGTTCACCTGGCCCGTCGTCACCGGGGTCGTCGTGCTGGGAATCGCACTCGCCTCCGGCATGCGGCACTTCTATTCCATCATGGCGCTTTCCCTGGGCGGCTTCGTCGCGGGAACGCTGGTCCAGGAGTTTGCCCGCGGCACCCGCGCGCGCCATCGCATGTACAACGAGAGCTACCCGCGTGCCCTCGCGCACCTGGTGGCGCGCAACCGGCGGCGGTACGGCGGCTACCTGGTGCACGCCGGCATCCTGATCTATTTCGTCGCCTTCACGGGGATGGCCTTCAAGCGCGACATGGAGGCGACTCTCAAGCCGGGCGACTCGATCACCATGATGAGCCCGTTCGGTCACCAGTATCAGTTCACCCACGTCGGTGTCTCGCAATACGAAGCGCTCAACCGCGTTGTCACTGCGGCGTCGGTCGAGGTGAAGAAGGACGGCAGGGCGGTGGGCATCATGACCTCGGAGAAGCGCCAGCACGTGGACAGCTTCGGCCGCCCAACGTTCGAACCGTCGACCGAGGTTGCCATCCGGAGCAATCTCCAGGAAGATCTGTACATCGTTTATGCCGGCTCGGTGCAGGGGACTGAAGAGGCGGTGTACCGCTTCACCATCAATCCCCTGGTACTCTGGGTGTGGCTGGGTGGCATGGTGCTGGTGGCGGGCGGGTTGATCACGATGTGGCCGGGCGGACCCACCGCCCATGGTACGCCGCGTCGCGCGCAGGCGGGGTACGGGGTGCAGCTTACTACCGCGGCAAGCAAATGAGCGTTGTTACTCGACGGTCTTTTCTCGCAGGTCTCTCCGTGGCGCTCGGCGGCTTGGCTGCTCCGGGCCGCCCGGTCCGTTCTCAGCAGCAGCCGCAGTCGGGGCAGGGAGAGGTGGGGACGCTGCGGGATCCTGCCGCGGCCGGTCCTCCCAAGGCACCAGCCACGGCGCGAGACAACGAGCCGTTCCTCCAGTCGGTCGAGCATCGAATCCGCTGCACCTGCGGCTGCAACCTCGATGTCTACACCTGCCGTACGACCGACTTCACCTGCAGCACGTCGCCCCGGATGCACCGCGAGGTCCTGGCGCTCCAGGATCAGGGGAAGAACGCCGACCAAATCGTTGCCGCGTTCGTGGCGCAGTATGGGGAGCAGGTCCTGATGGCACCCAAGCCGGAAGGATTCAACCTGGCCGGCTATCTGGTTCCAGGAGCCCTGCTGCTGATGGGTGGCGGGTTGCTGACTGTTCTCTTGCGGCGCCGGATGCGGGTCGCTGCCGCCGAACGGGTGACCGTGCCGTCGGAGTCGATGCCCGATGCCACGCCGGAGGAAATGGCTCGGCTCAACCGCGAGTTGGCCGACCTGGAGCGCGAATGACGCTCGAAGTCATCGCAGCAATTCTGGTCGGGCTCGCGGTGCTCGCAATCGTACTGGATCCGCTCCTTCGCAACGCTGCCCCTCCGGCTCAGCCCGCGATCGAACCCGAGGATCTGGAGGAGACCCCCAAGGGCATTGCGCTCGCTGCACTCAGGGAAATCGAGTTCGATCGCGAGACCGGCAAGCTCTCCGATGAGGATTACGCCGCATTGAAGGCGAAGTATTCGGAGGAGGCGTTGGCGTTGCTCCGGGCCGAGGAGAATGCTCAGACCAGTGAGGCGGCTCCGGATAGAATCGAAGCGATGGTCGAGGCTCGGCTCCGAACGCTTCGCGGGGCGGGACCGTTGGCCTGCCCCCGATGCGGCCCTCGCCCCGAGGCAGACGCGATCTTCTGCTCGAACTGCGGAGATCGGTTGGGTGGGAGCGGCCGTTGTAGTGCGTGCGGAGCTGCACTGAACCCCGACGGTCGATTCTGCGAATCCTGTGGAGCGGCCGTAGCGGCCTGACTCAGCACCGGGCGGCTCGCTATGGGCTGACCACCACTGTCCCGGTGAAACCCGGATACATCGCGGGCGGGTGAATCGAGCAGTGATACCCGTACGTGCCCGCAGTGTGGAACGTCATCTGGAACGCCGCGCCCGGCATGCCTCCCCCTCCCCCGTAACCCCCTCCCCCACTAACTGGCGGGTTGAGCTGGCTGCTGGCCCAGACGGATTGGTCGCTGGTAGTCGTATGCGGTGACGGCCCCTGATTGGTCCACCGTACCGTGCCACCGACCTTGATGCTGAGGTTGGCCGGAGAGAACGAAAAATTCTCGATGGTCACATTGGAGGTAGCGGGCCCGCCTGGATTGCCAGGACCGGTCGGATTCGAGCTACTGTTGCTGCTGCAGCTCAGCGAGCCGGCTAAGGCAGCGATACCCAAGAGTTGGATGCGTTTCATACGTCCTCCGGCGAATTGGACCGCTCTCGTGCAGAGCAGTCCGGCAGCGTACTAACCTAAGGCGACGTCGCCTGGTGGCGCCAAGGCACACGTCACCTTTCATGTAAGGAAAGCGCTCTCAAGGTCGTAGGCGGCATGCTGACCTGGAATCTTCCCGCGCAGACCGAGTTAGAGCGGAAGCCGGAGCCCCGCACCCACCGCGAAGGTGGTAAATGTCTTCCCTTTGGCTCCGGCAGGAATATCGTTCTCGCTGAACG
>DATIOP010000222.1:0-3895 GCA_035472975.1 Gemmatimonadales bacterium | reverse complement strand
GCTGTCTCCGCCTCCGGTCGGCCACCCAGAGCGGATCCACGATTCGCAGATCTTCCCAGCGGCTCAGCGCCGCGTGGAGTAGGGTTTCGCATTGGTCGCCGGTAAGCAGCTGCGGCGCGGCATCGCCGCGATGGCTGAACGGAATGACCAGGTAGAGCCCATCGTCCAGCGAGGGCGAGGTGCCCGGCGTCGAAAGCTCGCCAGGCGGCGACCGAACGGGTTCCCATCGCCCCGCCGGAGGCGGCCTGAACCCGAGGCGCCTCGATCAATAGCGAATCGGCCAGAAGGTTGAAGCGGGTTTCGGCGTCGCTCAGGTCTCCGGCGATCTGGGTCTGCCGTTCCCGGATGACGGCGCCATTGCCGCTCACATCGTAGAGCGCGGCCCGAACGTGGATCGTATCGCGGAAGCTCCAGACTTCGCCGGTCAGGAGCCGGCCGGCACCGCGTTCCCGAGCGAGAGCCAAGCCGTCAGACAGCGACAGCGGACCGAACTGTCTCCGCCTCCGGTCGGCCACCCAGAGCGGATCCACGATTCGCAGATCTTCCCAGCGGCTCAGCGCCGCGTGGAGAAGGGTTTCGCATTGGTCGCCGGTGAGCAGCTGCGGCGCGGCAGCGCCGCGATGGCTGAACGGAATGACGAGGTAGAGCCCATCGTCCAGGGCGGGGCCCGGAGTCGCCCGCGGCCGGGTGAGAATCAATCCCGCGACGACCAGGGCCAGGACAACGACGATCGCCGTTAGCAGTTTGCGGGTAGCGGGACGGGATGCCTCCCGGCTGGGCTGGATCGCGGCGAGTGCATCGGAAAACTGGTCCGCCGTCGAGTAGCGATCCGCCGGCAGCTTGGCCAGCGCTTTGAAGACAATGTTCTCGAGTCCGGGAGGAAGCGATGGCCGCTTCGTGACGAGCGACGGCGGCGGATCAACCAGGTGTCCGGCCGTAACTCCGAGCGACGGACCGATGAAGGGTGGCTCACCGGCCAGCATCTCATAGAGCACGCAGCCGAGGCTGTAGATATCGCTCCGGCCATCGAGGCGCGCATGCCCGGTGACCTGTTCCGGGCTCATGTAGTCCGGCGTGCCTTGGGCATCACCCGCCAATGCCCGCTCGGCCCAGCCAACCGCACTGATGGCGCGCGCGATGCCGAAGTCGGCTACTACGGCGTGGGCACCCTGGAACAGGATGTTTTCGGGCTTGATGTCTCGATGGACGACGTCGTGGCTGTGGGCATAGGTGAGCGCCTCAGACACTTCGCGGGTGATACGGATCGCTTCGTCTACCGGTAGCGCACCTTCGCGTCTGAGCCGGGCGCCCAGAGTCTCCCCCGGCACATAGGGCATGACATAGTACAGGATCCCATCGGCTTCACCCGAGTCGTGCAACGGAAGAATGTTGGGATGGGACAACCGCGCGGCGATCTGAATTTCCCGCAGGAACTGCTCAGCCTGCTCTCCTTCAGCCAGGTCCCCCCGGAAGACTTTGACCGCGACGAGACGATCATGGCGCAGGTCGCGCGCGAGATAGACGGTCGCCATACCGCCGCGACCAATCTCCCGCTCGATGACGTAGCGGTCTGAAAGCAGTTGTGGTGGCTGGGAAACGACTTCGCCCAGGAGTCCCTCGCCCGAACGTACTGAAGAACGATAGCGCCGGCGGCCCGAAATGAGCCAGCAGAACGGAAATTAGCCGGATAGAAATCGGACGGGGGAGAATCCCTAGAAGGCACCCAATCCAGTTACAGCCTCGCCCAGGATGAGGGAATGCATATCGTGGGTTCCCTCATAAGTGTAGACCGATTCGAGATTAGCGAGGTGTCGCATCGAATGGTACTCCACCAGGATTCCGTTGGCGCCCAGCAAGCGGCGCGCCTCCCGGGCACACTCACAGGCCATGTTCACATTGTTACGTTTGGCCAGTGAGACCTGCTGGGGGGTCACGGTTCCCGCATCCTTGAGCCGGCCCAACTGTAATACCAGCAATTGGGCCTTGGTGATCTCCGTCAGCATGTCCGCCAGTCGGACCTGCTGAATCTGGGTCTGGCCGATGGGCCGGTCGAACATGATCCGCTGTCTGGCATAGCTCAGCGCCTCATCGTAACAGGCCATCGCGGCGCCTACCGCGCCCCAGGCAATCCCGTAGCGCGCCTGATTAAGGCACGACAAAGGGCTCTTGAGACCGCCCGACTTGGGAAGCAGCGCGTCCTTCGGAAGGTGAACGTCTTCCAGGATCAGCTCGCTCGTGTCGGAGGCGCGAAGCGAGAGCTTCCCCTTCTGA
The DNA here is from genome assembly GCA_035472975.1 of Gemmatimonadales bacterium. GTDB lineage: Bacteria > Gemmatimonadota > Gemmatimonadetes > Gemmatimonadales > GWC2-71-9 > DATBGE01. The sequence goes on along the minus strand of DATIOP010000222.1, from coordinate 1,624 downwards.
TCTCGAGCGCTGAACCCCTTCGTGTCCGTCGGGACGATGAACCCGCGAATCGACTTGGGATCGCGCAGGTCTCCCGTCTTTGCCCAGACTACGGCGACGCTCGCCTGCGAACCGTTGGTGATCCACATCTTGGAGCCGTTCAGTATCCAGCCGTCTTTGGTTTCCTTCGCGGTGGTGATCATCCCCGCGGGGTTGGAACCAAAGTCGGGCTCGGTGAGGCCGAAACAGCCGATGGCCTCGCCGTGAGCCAACGCCGGAAGCCACCGCTTCTTCTGCTCCTCTGTGCCGAAGGCGAAGATGGGATACATCACCAGCGCGCCCTGCACCGAAGCAAAGGACCGAATTCCGCTGTCGCCCCGCTCCAGCTCCTGCATGATGAGCCCGTAGGCGACGTTGTTGAGTCCGGCGCAGCCGAACTCCTCCGGCAGATTCGCGCCGAGCACTCCAAGCTCGGCCATGCCGGGGATCAGCTCCTTGGGGAATCGTCCGGCGATGTAGGCCTCGCCGATAACGGGCATGACCGCGCTGTCCACCCAGGAGCGGACCGTGTCCCGCACGGCGCGCTCCTCTTCGGATAGCGAACCGTCTAGCTGGTAGAAATCGACGCCGGTGAAGCCGGTGGCCATGCCTGCCTCTGGGATGTGCCGGGACGGCTAATAAAGCGCGGTGGGAGGTCCGGCGGAAGCGGTTAAAGCCTTACAGCACGAGGATGGATGCCCAACTCGTGCGCCCGGCGGCGAAATCCCTTGCCATGGTCAACCGGCTGGCCGTTCTCGGCCTGCCACTGATGGATCATCTCGTGCAGCAGGGTGTGCTCCGCCTCGCGCCAGCCATCCCGGCGGACATGGCGCCGGCTCAGGCTGATCTCGACCGCGGCACCGGTTCGCCGATCGAGCCGGACTTCGCCCAGCCGGCGCTTCATGCGACGAGAGATTCGAATCGGAATCGGGCTCAGGGCGCCAGCGAAATGCTCCTGGTTGAGCCGCGCATGCAGCTCGGTGAAGTACTTGACCAGCGGCTGGTCTCCCGGCGCCGTGGCTTCCCTGCCCCGGGCGCGGGCAACGGTTGGGGCGTGATTCTCCACCGGGAAGGCGAGGAATTCATGCCGCGCCGCGAGCCGCGTCTCCCGCCGCACCCGGCGCGAGAGGAAACGGATGATGGCCGAGAGGACGGAATCCGGTGCTTGAGCATAGCCCTCGTGGATCCGCAGCTCCCGTCCCGGAAACCACGACACCATGACGGCGCGATTCCGGTGGGTGACGACCCGGGGAACCGACGGCAGGCCCAGAGACAGGAGCCTCTCGCGAAGCCCCAGGTCAGTGGGAGGCGTGCGGTCAAAGTCGAGGCAGAGCTGCACGATTCCTCGCGAAGGCGGAAATGGCTCCCTGGCGGAACTGGGCAACACCTGGCTCCCAGAGATGATGTTCGATCTGGATGCGAGAGTCATCGATGCGAATCAGGTTGAAGACCGAAGGCCTGTGGCCTCGGGTGCGATCGGTCGGAGTGCTGGCGGTGCTCACGACGAGCGAACCATCGACCTGGGTCGCCGCTTCTTCGTGGTCATGGCCTGAAAGGGCCAGTTCCACTCCCAATGCGATCAGGCGCTTTTGGGCAGTTCGCCAGC